>JADLCA010000221.1 GCA_020847495.1 Candidatus Hydrogenedentota bacterium
AGGAAATCGCATAGGACAATAGCAACTAGACAACTTATCAAGCCCAGTGAAAGGTTCAATGTCCGTGATTTCCAACGGTTCACTGTACATTGTTCTCCGGTGTCCAAACGTTGCACCGTCCAATACCTGTAGGCCAAAAACTGATACACGTTCGTCGCGATCTGCGCGAGCCTTCTTTGACCGTGGCTGCATCGCCAGATGATTCATGACACATGCTATCCCTTTTCGAGTGTATCCGTCCATCTCCGCAAGACTGGCGGGCATGAACTTGCCGGTTCATTGTCCATTTGATACGCTTAGTTCGAAACTGAGAGGTAGTGTTTGTGGAGTCTGTTCTATACGTCCTACACGAGGAGTTTTGGAAATGAGCTTGGCTACGGATTGCCTCACACTGGCCTTCATGAACCTGCCCGCAGAGGACGAGCCCTTCCTGATTACAGGAATCTCGAACTACCTGAGAATGACTGAAATGGAGCAAATACTCTACCAGCGCGAGTTAGAGAATCGAATCATAAGCGCGCTGAACTCGAACGACGAGGCACGCTGCCCGTGTTGTGAAGCAAAACTGGCAGGGATTCTGCAATCGAAGTTGCTCAGCGTACTTCGTTCCCAGAACACGACTGGTTAAGGAGTCCGTGGCATCCTGCTCCCGACGCGACGTCACGCAGAGCATCGTGGTCGCAGTCGATGTGGCCGCAAGGCCAAATCCGCATCCCCGAGTACTTCTCGTGTCCCTAGTAGCCTGCGCGCCACTGCATAGCCCTAATTGCCGTAACCGACCCTGAGGTGCATATCTCGACCACCAAAGACACCGCCGCTTAGCGAAAGGGAAGCACGATCTCCATATTTGTAGCTAACTATTGCTCTGCGAGGTCATGCGTTCAGCATACCAGGCTATGATACGGAATCTCTGCATCATCTTCAGGTGCCAGACGGTCACGAACAAGGCAACGAAGAGACTCGGTACCGCGTTCTCCAGTGTTTCGCCATAATTGCCAGCCAGAACTGCGGGCATCCAGCATGTAAGAAGGCACACCAGGAACACCCGTTTTTGTCTACTGGATCCCTGCACTATCGCCACAATGAGGGGAAACGGGCCGTCTGGTTGAGTGGGTTCGAAGTCCTGGGGGCGTGGTGCGAGGAGGCTGAGCACCGCTCGGTGCAGTTGAAAGTAGGCCAGCAAAACGCAGAGGCTCATTGATTCCAGGACAACGACTCCCCAGATCGGTCCCAAGTGGCGAAATGGCCCTGCAAAGAGTACGGAGCCCGCGGCTATGATTGCCCAATTCCAGTAAGGAAGAAGCCGGATTGACAAGACAAGAGTTCTAATCAGCCTGCAATCTCGGTCCTCCACTGCTCCTCCTGTTCCAGCGCCGGTGTCTATCCCTTGCCTGCATCCTCCCTCATGATATCCAAACCTTCTGCACTATATCGATTCGCAAGAGAGTGCTGGAGTACGCACCTTCTACGCTTCTCGATATTCCATCCAGCCATGGACGGCACGATCGGTAAACTGAAGCTCGTGATGGGTGAGTGCCGACTTGACGTCCTTCTGGGAGCAGACGAAAGGGACAAGCTGTGTCGGCGTGAGTCAAGCCACAAGGAGTTCCCCGTGTCGCCGGGCTCCAGCGCGTAGATAGCACCACGACTGGGACACCCGCAATGGGGCGTAGTCTTCGTACTCCGCGTTTTCCGGAATGACCTTGCGAATCTACGGTTCGAAACGGCCAGAATGTGGATTCGCCAAGATGACGTATTATGTCTTTGTGTCCCTGACGAGGAAGCCATATGATGACTCCATTCGGGGCGAGAACGAGGAATGGGGTACCTTTGGTGAGAGGCAAGAGCTAAAGATGCACAGGATGCACAGAGTATTTCTGTTGGCTATCGCAATGGGGTGGGGGCTCGCAACAGGTATTGCGCTCGCTGCGGATGCTGACATCCCCGCCGGACCGGACGCACGCTGGCCCCTTACGGAGAATGCCCAAGACAGCTCCGGGAATGGCCGCCACGCGGAAAACCACGGGGTCGTGTTTGACTCGCCCGCACCGGACGGGAGCCGCGCCGCGCGTTTCGACGGGAAATCGGCGTTTCTCGAAGTGCCGGGAACGCTGGCCCCGGCCTTTCGCACGCAGGACTTCACGGTGTCCGTAGACATCTTCGTCGAGGATCCGTTGGATGACGCGCCGGGGGACCTCCTGAGCTGTTTCGACCCGGACGCGCGCCGGGGGCTAAACCTCGGTTTGGCAACGTATTCGGGCGTTGGCAACTCCCAGCCCAACTACCGCAACCTTTTCTTCGGCATCGACAACGGCCAACTGGAACCCGAGTGGACCGACTGCGGCCGTCCGGGCAACGCGGTGCTGGTCTTTGGTTTCGCCGTGCATGAGGGCGCTTTGTACGCGGGAACCTGTGAACCGCAGGAGGGCGAGGCGGGACACGTCTACCGTTATGACGGGGACAGCAAGTGGACGGATTGCGGAAGTCCGGATGCGAGCAACGCCGTCGCCGCCCTGGCGGTGTGCAATGGCAGTCTGTATGCGGGCACCTCGTGGTACGACACTACGGGCTCGGCTTTGCCGGCCTCGCCGAATACCACGCCGGGAGGGAAAGTCTACCGGTACGAAGGTGGCCAGGAATGGGCGTTCTGCGGCGCACTGTCAAACCCCGAAACAGGGGAGTCCGTGACCCTTGGCGGGCTGGCCGTCTACCAAGGCGCCCTCCACGCAACGACGCTGAAGAAAGACGGCTTCGGACTGTACCGCCACGCAGGTGGTACGCGGTGGGATTATTGCGGTAATCCGGGACGGCGAGTGCTCAATCCGTGCGTGTTCAACGGGGCCTTGTACATGGTCTCCTACGACGGACCGGGCGGACCGTTTCGGTATGACGGCAAGGCCTTTTCCTATGTTGGCGGAAGCATTAGCCCGCCCATCTCCCAGGACTATAGCTTCGCCGTGTACGGCGGGTTGTTGCACGTCTCCACATGGCCGGAGGCCCATGTATACCGCATGAACGACGACGGCGCATGGAGCCTCGTGGGAAGACCCGCCGATGAACTCGAAACCATGGGAATGATGACGTACAACGGCAAACTTTACACGGGCACGTTGCCGTCCGCGCAGGTCTACCGTCTGGACAAAGACGGCGCCTGGACGCCCATCGGGCAGGTGTTGGACACGTCAGACAACAGGTACCGGCGCGCATGGTCCATGGCCCTCTACCAGGGGAGGCTGTTCTGCGGCACCCTTCCCTCGGGCCGGGTCTTCAGCATCGAGGCGGGCCGGAACGTCACATGCGACCACGCGCTCGGTTCCGGCTGGCGCCGCATCACAGCCGTCCGCCGTGACAACTGTCTCTTTCTGTACAACGACGGCGAACTCACCGCGTCCAGCGCACCACTCGATTCCGCGGCCTACGACCTGGGCGAGGGAATACCACTCCGCATAGGGTTCGGCGCCGGGGACTATTTCAACGGATGGATGCGAGACCTGCGCGTATACCACCGGGGTCTTTCAGAAGAGGAACTTCGTGGCCTGTAGGGTGCGTGTCACCAACACGAGAGGATGAGGAGAGCATCCATGAAGCCTGCCTCGTTTCTCGCCATGATGATGCTGGGGACGTTTGCGGCTTGGCCGCAGAACTATCTGGGGGAATCCCCGGAGTCCTACGAGCAACGCATCGCCTCGTGGCGTGATGCGCGCTTTGGCGTGTTCATCAGCACCGGCCCGGTTTCGCTTACGGGCCAGGAAATTGGCTGGTCGCGGGGCGGGGAACGTCCCGGCCAAGGCGGTACGGGATCCATCCCGACGGACACCTATGACCAACTCTACCGTCAGTACAATCCTTCCCAGTTCGATGCGGAGGAGTGGGTCGCGATCATTAAAGCCGCGGGCGCGAAGTATGTGATCTTCTTGACCAAGCATCACGACGGCTTCAACATGTACGACACCCGTCTGAGCGATTACAAGATCACCAGTTCTGCTTCGCCGTTCGGCCGTGACATGGCGGGAGAACTGGCGCGAGCCTGCCAGACGGCCGGTATCAAGGTCATCTGGTACTACTCCCTTGGAGACTGGTACCATCGCGACTACTACTCCCCAAACCATGATAGGTTCATGGAGTATCTGTTTGGGCAGATTCGAGAACTGTGTACAAACTACGGGAAGATCGACGGATTCTGGTTCGACCTGTGGTTCCCACGCATGACCGGCGAGGACTCGCTCAAACTCGCCACGCTCATTCACGAGTTGCAACCCGGGGCCACCCTCAACGACCGCTTCGGACTGCCCGGCGACTACGACACACCTGAACAGCGCGTCGGCATCTTCCAGAATAAGCGGCCTTGGGAGTCCTGCATCACCTTGGGTACGCAATGGTCTTGGAAGCCGGAGGACACTCTGAAACCGTTGAAGGAATGCATCCGCCTCCTGGTGAACTGCGCGGGCGGCGACGGCAATCTCGCGCTGAACACCAACCCGATGCCGGACGGCCGTATCGAGCCGCGACAGGCCGAACGGTTCAAAGAGATCGGGGCGTGGCTGAACCGTTACGGAGAGAGCATCTACGGCACGCGGGGCGGCCCCTACATGCCCGGCGACTACGGCGCCTGCACGTACAAGGGCGACAAAGTCTACCTGCACGTGCTCCACTGGGACGGTGAGGAGGTTTCCTTACCCCCGCTACCTCAGCGTATCCTGGCGAGCCACCTGCTTGGGGGCGGTGCCGCCGAAGTTTCGCAGTCTACCGAAGGAGTGACCGTCCGGGTCTTGGACTCGGCCCGGAGCGAGATAGACACCATTGTTGTGCTTGAACTCGAGGGTGCCGCGGGCACTATCGCGCCCATTACCACGGCGCTCGGGTCAGTTGCTTTCCACAAAGCGGCGAGCGCGTCGGCATGGAAGCGCGGCCAAACGGAAAACATTGACCGCAACGAAACACTCTACGAAGCCGCCATGGCTTTCGACGGTGACCCGCAGACGTCGTGGGTCGCGCCCGACGATTCGCACAGCGGTTGGCTCGATGTTGACTTGGGGAAGACTCAGGACATTGACCAGGCGGTCATTATTGAACTCAAGCCCGGGAACATCCAGGATTTCGAGCTCCAGGCGAAAGCCGACGAGGGCAGTGCGTGGAAGACTCTTTATAGCGGTTACGGACTGGGCATGCAGGCCGTGCTCCGCTTCGGCCTCGTGAACGCCCGCTATATCCGCCTCAATGTGCTCACGGCCGAGGGGCCACCCGCCATCGCCGAGTTCCGCCTGGTCGGTCCCGCCTCACCCGGCCGGGATTCGACCCCAAGTCCGTTCCTGTGGTTAAAGGTTGGGGCCTCGAACGTTCGCGGCAATCTGCGGGACAACGGTCCCGACAAAGCGCTGCTGGGGAATGGACAATGGGCGGCCGACCTCCTCGATGAACCGCTCTGGTTCGACGTGGATTTTGGGGAACCGCGGACCTTCGGCAAAGTCCGCGTCAACACAAGCTATGGCCAGTGGGTGCACCACTACGAGTTGCTCGCACGCGAAAACGGCACGTGGAAAGTCCTTGCGGCCGGCGACAACCTTGAGCAACACCCGGAAATCTCATTTCCGCCGACCCCCGTGCGTCAAATCCGCCTGGTAGTGAAGGGAGAACGCTACAAGCTCTTCAACCTCTGGTCTCTGCAACTACCGGACCTCGAGGCACATCCGGCGAATTGAGTTGTGTGCTCGTTTTCAGTTCCTTCGACTGGGTCTCGCTCGCGAAACGGACAAAGCCAAAGCGCTGCCGCACGTGGTAACTCGGTTTGGGCATGCAGGTGACGTCTGCGCCAAGAACCTCTGTAGCGGCGGTTTGGTCTGTCAGTTTTGGCGTGAATCATCGCGCGCAGCCTCATTGCTTGAACCGCCGCTTTCCGGACACCAACTGATCTCCGGTCGGCCCTTTGACCCTCTGCCGATCTCCACAAGCCCGCTGATTAAACTTCCCACTATCTTTAGCCGTCGGTGGCTTCGGAAGAGGGGATGCATGACGTTCCTTGGTGCGAGGAGCCGGTTTGCGTTCCCGTTGAAAACACCCCTTGAATCGACGACAACACCAGAATAGAAAGAACAGCAGCGGCAGCAACAAGAGCGTCAGTCCCAGGGCCGCATACGGCAGCAGAATGAAGTTGTCCGTCAATGGCTCGGAAGCACCATCGGACGCACGCCCCGGTCCTAGCATCATCAGACCCATGGCGCTGAGTACCGCGACACAGAAAGCAAGTGCCTTCCTGGAGAATCCGTCAAATCCCATTTCCGGAAGTATCCGCAGGCAGACGAAGAGCACGATGACGAACACCGCCATGACCACGGTTACCCCGAATGCATCGAACGTTACCTGAAAGATGTCCATATAGGTGACCTCCGTAAATTGTCGGCTTTCCATGCTGGCGCGCCGCGTGTTGGCTACAATCCAATCTCGGTCTCGCAAACCGGGCAGGCGTGCGGCGTGAACATGTGATGCACCATACATTCAAAATGCACAAAGGCCTGGCACTCGGGGCAAAACATGTTCCATCCTTCAGCCGTAGCCCGCTCACCACAACCGGGGCAAACGAAGCGGCTAGGGGTTGCAGCACCGTGTGATTCTTGGCGGTGTTGCTCCCGCGCTTGCCGGGGTTCCCCGCAATACGGGCATGCTACCCATCCAGGGGCAAGAGGTTTTCTGCACGCTTTACACTGCGAGCTCGTATTCGTTATCGGTCTCGTCATGGTGTCCTCCCAATGCATTCCTTAGCATCATCCCGCAAGAAACCAGCCACCGCTTCTTTGCTGGCGCCGTCCAAACTCTGCGCACTTCACCCTCATCCATACTTCACAAATACCTCTATTCCGCACCGTGGACACAACAACCGGTGGTCATGCCGCCTGGTGAGCGATGCGAAGATGTGCGCGGCAATGAACACATCCACGATGTCCTTACCGGCGGGAACATTTACCTTGAACTCGCTGTTGCAGCAAGGGCAAATGACGTGTTGGATGTTCATGCAAGTCCCTCCGAGGTTGCAGGGAGTCGTTGTTGTTCGTATTGCATATTGAAACCACAGGGGGCACCCAAGCGCGCAAACGGTTTCCTTTCCGCGTTCAGTCCGGTTACCCGAAGGGGTATGTCTCACGTCCCGCAGTTCACGCAGACTCCATCGTCGAAGGCGATCGCGTTACAGCGCCGACAACGCCGCCGGCTCCGGACAAGCTGCTTCATCTGTTCGTACAGAGCAGGCACCGGTGGCCTTCGGTTCTGGTTCGTCTGGCGGCACTCGTTGACCAGTCTGGCAAAATCTCTTCCCACCCAGGGGACGGCTTCGCTTAAAAGGTGATGGCTGCCTGGGTCTCTGCCTCCGAAGGCGAGGTATTCCATCGACCGGGCCCAGCCATAGCACGGCGACGTATCGGAGGGTTTGCGGGAGAGGATCTCGGGGGCTGCAAATTCCTGGGTGAACCCAACTGGGACTTCTCCGGCCAGCCGCGCGCACCCCAGGTCTAGGTGAGCTGCCCGTCCACTTCCTGCTTTGAAGGCAATGTTCCCCGGCTTCACGTCATCATCGATTACGTCCGCACGATACATTTCGACCAGGCCCTTGGCGGAATCCACGCCGATACTCATGAGTGCCAGCGGCGTCAGGCGGCTCGAATCGATGCTTTCCAGCGTCGAATCGAAATACTCCAGCGCAATCCAGCGGTAGTCACCGTCTACATACGTATCCAACAGCCGCATGACGTGAACTGGTCCGGACGGATTCGCCTGGGCAACCCGCCTGTGCATCTCGATTTCACGCCGACCATGGTGGTCGTTGTCGATCAGCTTTACGGCTGCAGGTCTATTGGTGCGTTCGTCCTCGGCACGATAGACGACAGACAGTTTGGTTCGCGCAATCTCCTCATGAATCTTGAATCCCGGAAAACGCTCAAGAAATGAACTCATGACGTCAACAGCGCCTCCAAACCTCACCCTCGTGCATTCAAAGACCAGATTGCCTCACGGATTCTTCGCCTTTCTGTCCGCGTTCCGGATGGCGGATGCTGCTTCATCGTATTCGGTATCGGAGAAAAGCCGCGTGTGCCTGCATACCGTGGTTTCCGAAGGAGCGCGCATCTCAGTCAACGCAGGCGGAAACTCTTCGGGCAGGCCAACGTCGAGTTTCTCCTCGAGCTCCGGAGTCTCGGCTTCCAGGGAGTTTGGCTCGTCGGATTTTGGGCGGGAACGAGGGGGGACCGGATCGTTGAGATCGATTCTTCCCGTCGCCAACTGGTAGACGAACATGAGTGCTGCACCCATGCCAATCCAGGTGAAAGGTTCCATGATCTGCTTTCCCATCTCTTCAAAGACGCTGGCCGTTACAGATTGCGCAGAAACTCGATGCTGGCGTTCACTGCCGCTTCGACCTCGGCCTTCTTGTTGGCCTCGTCCATGCTCCCTGACTCGTCGATGACAAAGGCCACAAACTCGGCCCCATATTGTCCCCAGCGGTTGGACGTCATGGATTGCGTGGCGGTAAGGAAGATGGGAGTCACGTTCCCAGCCTGCGCTTCCCAAGCCAACGCGGGTGAAGACGCCAGCGCGCGAAGATGGTTAAAGTCCATGCTCGGACCCCGAAATCCAATGGTCGCGACACGGGCCTTTTGTTGCTTGAGCCCCTTGGCAATATCCAGGGCGGCTTTGCCTGGATCGCAGAACCATCCGCCTCCCGTCGTAGCCACACCATCGCCAAACACGATGACATTCAGCCTGGACCCGGAAAGCTGTTGCTGCCAGACGTTGCCGGCCAACGTCAAACCGGCCTCCTCGTTGGTTGACCCGTCCGGATGCAGTTCAAAGGGAGGGATCTGGGACGGATGCGCCGGACCGGCGCGTAATTCAGCGTTCGCGCTGAAGGTAATGATCGCTACCCTGAGTTTAACGGTGTTTTGGGCAACCAGATTTCGTTGGGGCGGTTGCCAAAGTTCAACTGGATTGAGTTTGCTTCCATAGTGGCTCCGACCAGATACGGCGTTGCCTTCTCCGGAAAAGCGAACGCTTCCCGTTTTCGTCATCCGCCGGCTGAAGGGAATCGAGTTGCCGGCGCTGCCATCGAAGAATTCTCCGCATTGATGGCATTGGATCGCACCGAGCGTATTCACCGCTCCGCATTTGCACGTGACCAGGTTCTGGGTACTCATGGTGTTCTACCCCCTTTTGTTTTGGTTTCCCGTACCGATAGACAACAAAAGGCGCAAGATCGCGAACAGAGCGAGGCATCCGAGCGCGAGCCGCACCAGCGGATCGTCCATAAGAGTCGCCTCACCCAAATAGACTTCGCGCGTGGCGAGAATGCGTGCGCCAAAAACGAAAAGGAGGAAGAGTCCTGCGAGCACCGCGACTGCACGGGCGGTGCGAGGAAGTAGAGCGGATGACAAAAGGAGTGCCAGCCCAAAGGCAACGAACAGTTCCGGCACCGGCATCGGGAAGGAATCCCAGGACGTGGAACTTCCGGGCAGTTCGCCAATCCACTCAATCCAGCGGGACAAATCCACTTCCTTGTTGAAGAGAAAAATGTCCGCGAGTTTGAGGGCCAACCAGGAGAATGCAAAGAGCAGCACGAACGCGGTCAATGCGCCCACGATCGCCTTGCCCGGGGCCACTTTCTGGAACATGACGGCGATAGCCAGGCCGCACACCGCGGCAATGGCCAGGGCTAGAACGGATTGTTTCCAGAACATGCTGACGGCAACAGCCGCGAGTGTGGTCACCAAGATCACGCCCGCGACCCGCAGTAGAAAGTGGCGGTTCGGCGCCCACGCCGCTATGGCGCCAATGGTGCCCAGTGTCAGCACCAGAAGTGTAAGCAGAATCCATTGCATGACCGCTTCACCTCATTACTTCTCGGGTCCGCCACCACTCCAAACGCTCCGCAACGGAGCCAGGGCTTAGCCGCGCGTTGTAAAGACCTGATATACAATGCTTAAGAGCTGCTTTCGGCCTTCCAACCAATGCCGCCTACCAGCGATTCACCCTTGGCAAACAAGCCAATTACGGAGATGTACCATAATATGGTGCAGTCTGTCAAGTCTGCACTGCACTGTACCCTCGATACCCTTTACATAGCATCTTGTTCCCGCAGGTGCCCTTCCGCGCACTTGTACCGGCTTGCACTGCACCATATAGTGAGGGGGTGGAAGGTACTGGATGGACACGCGAAGGGAAGACCGAAGAATGGCAAGGAAGACCCTGTTGGGTCCCGAACTAAAGCGAAGATTCAGGGAGCAGGGGTATTCCATGAGCCGCGTGGCGGGGGAACTGTCGCTTTTCGAGAATTCCCTGAGGAGTTGGGTCCGTCGCAACCGTTTTCCCGAGCGGGAGCTGGTTCAGTTGGCCGAGTTCGCCGGTTTGCCCACAGACCTCAGCCAGTTGGAGGAGGTCTTTGCATTCGAGACGACAGGAACACGCCGGACGCATTCACGCCGGGTTGCCGGCCTCCTCGACAGCTCGACCGCATCCCTGGAAGAGGTGGCGGACGCAATCGAATCCCGCACCCAAGAGGTGCTTCGAGGCAAGGATGCATCCCTTGAAGAACTCCGGCTGCTCTTCCGCACCCTCGAGGCCGGGAGCATCTACGCGTGTTCGTTTCTTGACCAGCTTCCGCCCGAAATGACAAATGCCGGCTGGGCGGCGCTTGGCCGCGAGGTTGCTGGGGCGATTAAACGTGGTGGGCATTTCCTGTATCTGTTCCCGAATACCGAACACTCCGGCGTCGTTCAGGCTAAAGGCATTCTGGGCGTACTCTCCGCGAACATTATCCAACCGCAATCGGAATTGTTTCGGGAATACCTTGCGTCCGCAAACCCGGGGCTCTCGTTGTCATTTGAAACGGGGCTCATCCTGATCCCTTGTGGCTCGACCAGCTTCTTATCTCCCGGACACCAATACCTCTTCTTCTGGCAGCGGGAAAACCCATCCGACTTGCCTAGGCTCTTCCTCCGTGTCCCCATCTGCGCGGGCACGATGGTGTCGTCTCCGTTGTGGCCACTGTCCGGCGATGTGGCGAACGGCTTTTTCTCGATACTCCTGGCGGAACTGAAGCAGGCTGGAAGGG
>JADLCA010000222.1 GCA_020847495.1 Candidatus Hydrogenedentota bacterium
CAGTATTTGGAGATCATCCGCAATAATGTATGACTTCCCAGTATCGCCCAATCCACTGCGATCCATCAGCAATGGCGTCAGACTCTCTGAAAGGTTCAGGTTCGCCACGATATAGCCGACGGACTTGTTCGCATCCGTCCGAATAGCAAGACCAAAGTGCGATCCGACTTGGTCCAACTCGTGCAAGTGGGCGGCATCGAAGTACACATCGTCCGCATTCTCAACACCGCTCTTGAAGGTTTCGGTCAGAAACTCCTCTTCCGTGTGATTCCGGTCCCGCACACGCGCAAGTACGGACCAATAGTCGTTGTACACGGTTAGACTCTCATACGGGTGTCCAGCCGCTCGCGTTGCCTCCAATAGTCCTTCCAAGAGCCGTGTGTCAGTACGTTGATTCAGCTCTCGCCTTTCCATTCTTTGAACCAGTATCGGGAGATGCGCGAGCGCGTTGATATCCTGGCGGCGCTCGGCCAACCAAGACTCGATCATCGTGTGGCGTGCCCGGACGGTCGATGTCAGATGGTCGTGTGCTTGTTCGAGTACTGCTTCGCGTGCCAGAAAGTACGTGTAGATCCCGATGATAAGAACTGGCCCGAGTGATAGAGCGCTCAAGGCCAGCAATACTCTGGTTTTCAGCGTGTTCCCGAACATGCCAATTCTCAATATTGTGGGGTCAAGATGGTTGCCTTCTTGAGGGCGCGAACACGTGTCGTGTTTGGCCCGGATCGAATCATAGTGTCATCTTTCGGAGGCGCAATGCATTCCCTATGACCGACACGGAGCTGAAACTCATGGCGGCGGCGGCGATCATGGGACTGAGAAGGATGCCGAGGAAGGGATACAAGATTCCGGCGGCGATCGGGACGCCGAGGGAATTATAGATAAAGGCGAGGAAGAGGTTCTGCCGGATGTTGCGCATGACGGAACGACTGAGGCGGATGGCTTTCGCAATGCCCCGGAGGTCGCCCTTGACCAAGGTGATCCCGGCGCTTTCCATAGCCACGTCAGTTCCGGAACCCATGGCGATGCCCACGTGGGCCTGCGCCAGGGCGGGGGCATCGTTGATGCCGTCGCCGGCCATGGCCACGGTGCGGCCCTCGGACTGCAGGCGTTTGACGATTTCGCCCTTGCGCTCAGGGAGGACGTCAGCCTCCACGTCATCGATCCCCAACTCGTCGGCCACGGCGTGCGCGGTGGTCTTGCTATCGCCCGTTACCATGACGACCTTTACACCCGCTTCATGCAGGGTTTTCAGCGCTTCGGGCGTGGACCTCTTGATCGGATCGGCAACGCCCAGTAGGCCAGCCGGTTTTCCGTCGATGACGACGAACATGACGGTTTGCCCCTTGCCGCGGAGTTCTTCCGCACGAGTTGCCAACTCCCCCGCGTCGATTCCCTGATCCTCTAACAGGCTGCGATTGCCGAGGGCGATGGTTGTTCCTTCCAGTTTGCCGGTCACGCCCTTGCCGGTCACGGAGTCGAAGTCCTGTACATCCGCAAGATTCACATCCCGCTCTCGGGCACCTTCGACGATTGCCTCGGCCAAGGGGTGCTCGCTCGCGCGTTCGAGACTGGCCGCGTGACGCAGGAAGTTGCTTTCGTCCCACCCTTCGGCCGGCTCGACCGTGACGAGGCGGGGTTTACCTTCGGTCAGAGTGCCCGTTTTGTCGACCACCAGCGTGTCGACCTTCTCGAAAATTTCTAGCGATTCCGCATTTTTGACAAGTACTCCTTCCGACGCGCCACGTCCGGTACCCACCATGATGGACATGGGCGTCGCGAGACCGAGTGCGCACGGACACGCGATGATCAAGACGGATACGGCACTGACCAAGGCATGGGCGAGCCGGGGCTCGGGACCTACCAGCATCCACACCATGAACGCGAGCACTGCTACGGCGACTACCGCCGGCACGAAGTACCCTGCCACGATGTCGGCCAGCCGCTGAATGGGGGCACGGCTGCGTTGCGCTTCACTCACCATGCGCACGATTTGGGCCAGCAGGGTGTCGCTACCAACCCGATCCGCGCGCATGACGAAGCTGCCTTTGCCGTTTACTGTACCGCCGGTCACGGAATCCTCTTGCGATTTCTCTACCGGAACAGGTTCTCCGGTGACCATGGATTCATCGACCGTGGTGCTGCCTTCGAGTACCGAGCCGTCAACCGGCACCTTTTCGCCGGGCCGGACCCGCAAGCGGTCACCGCGCTGGATTTGGTCGATGGGGACGTCCTCTTCCTCGCCGTCATCGGTCACGCGGCGGGCGGTTTTTGGGGCGAGGCCAAGCAGCTTTTTGATAGCGCCGCTGGTCTGGGCGCGGGCGCGAAGTTCCATGACCTGTCCCACGAGAACCAGTGTGATGATGACCGCCGCGGCCTCGAAATAAACGGGGACCAGGCCGCCGTGAGTCTTTACGGATTCCGGGAATATACCGGGCAAGAGCGTCGCGATGATGCTGTAGGCGTAAGCCACACCCGTGCCGAGGCCAATGAGCGTGAACATGTTTAGATTCCAACTCACAAAGGAACGCCACATCCGCTGGAAGAAGGGCAGGCCACAGTACACGACGACGGGCGTCGCCAGAATGAGCTGCACCCACGTTAGGACCGTCATGGAAGCGAGATTCTGTAAGGGCTGGCCGGGGATCAATTCCGACATGGAAATCATAAAAACAGGCACGGTGAAAATGAGACTAACCCAAAACCTGCGTTTCATGTCCTCGAATTCGGGGTTTGACTCGTCCTCCGTAACTTCACGAGGCTCGAGCGCCATCCCACATTTGGGGCAATCCCCCGGCTTGTCATGCACGACTTCCGGATGCATCGGGCAGGTATACTCGGTGCGCGTGGGACGTGGCTTAGAGGATTCCGGCTCGAGCGCCATCCCACACTTCGGGCAGTTCCCAGGACCCTTCTGCCGCACACCGGGGCACATGGGACAGACATAATCCCGCGGATCATCCCCTCTGGACTTTTCCGCATCTTCGGTTTTGTCGACATACGTGCCAGGGTCTTTGACAAACTTGTCCTTGCAGCCTTTCGAACAAAAATAGTAGGTCCGACCGTCGTGAACGGCGTGATGCTTTGCCGTTTCTAGATCGACCTTCATCCCGCAGACGGGATCCGGGAAAGTCTTACGCATCAATCCTTCCTCCGGCTCGTCAGCCATATCATGAACCTCCATTTCATCCTGTCGACGGTTCGCCTTTAACTTCTGCACTGCTCGTTCTGTGGATACTATGTTGAATCACGACCTTCCAAACGCAGAGCTATCAAATAACCAACGCGCAGACGGCAATACCAATCCATACCTTTTCTAAAGCTGCTATCTCCCGTTGGCGGGACCCGTTCGCCCATGTGTTCAACGAAGAAACTACGGCCACACGCTGAATCGTTCATGTTTACGGCGAATGCAGGTGCCAAGATGCAATACTCGATGCATGCCGGGAAGGTCAGGCCCAGCATTGACAGGGATTTGATATGCCTTACAAACAGCTTCTGCCGACGTCTTCTATACCAATCGTCTTTTATCCGATGGCGATTGAATTTCGTAGTCGGCGATCTTCTTGCGAAGTGTTACGCGTGAAATATCCAGGAGCTCGGCCGTTCGGGAAATATTCCAGCCAGTCGCATTCAGTGCTTTCTCGACATAGTCCTTCTCAACGTCGCGGAGCGGCCGAATATCCGTCGGATCGGCGGACCTTTCACTGAAGCGCCCCATAGACGCAAGCACTTGGTTCTCCGTCAATGTCTCGGATCGCGCGAGGAGGATTGCGCGGGTCACGACGTTTGACAACTCACGCACATTGCCTGGCCAGTCATACGCTTGCAGAACTCGAAGGGCGGGCTCTTCAATACCGGTCACGTTGCGGTGAAGCTCCAGGGCATTCCGGGCCAACAGGTGTTTCACGATCAGCGGTATGTCTCCGCGGCGCTCGCGTAGCGGGGGAACGCTGATGGTGGAAACGGCCAGGCGGTAATATAGATCCTGACGAAATTGCTCCTTCGCCACCATCGCCTGGAGATCCCGATGCGTGGCCGCAATCACTCGCGCCTTGAAGGGGATCAACCGGTTTCCGCCAACTCGTTCAAATTCACGCTCTTGCAGGGCTCGCAGTAGCTTTGCTTGGAGTTCGAGCGTCATGTCTCCGATTTCATCGAGAAATACGGTCCCCTCCCCCGCATGTTCCAATTTGCCCGCCTTGGTCGCGTCGGCCCCCGTAAACGCCCCCTTTTCATGGCCGAAGAGCTCGCTTTCAAGCAGCGTCGGCACAACAGCGGAACAATTCACGGCAACGAATCGCGCGTTAGCCCCCGCAGTTTCGTGGAGAGCTTGAGCGACCAACTCTTTTCCAGTCCCACTTTCACCCTGAATGAGCACCGGGACCCGGCTGTCGCTGAGCACGGCTACTTGCTTGAGCACATCGATAATCATTGGGTCGGCGCCAATGAGTTCGGTTCGCGCGTCTCGGGACTCCGCTACCACAGACGGTTGTACCTTACTACGGATTAAATCTTGGGCCGCTTTCTCCAACGTGACCAGTATCGCATCGAGGTCAAGCGGTTTGCGTATATAGTCAAATGCCCCGAGTCGAATCGCTTCGATAGTCGCGTTTGCATCCTGCTCACCCGTGATCATCACGGCGAGTGTCTCGACTTCTTCGTCCTTCAGTTTTCTGATTATCTCCAGGCCCGAGATATCGGGAAGATTCAGATCGACAAAGGTCACTTCCGGATTCACGGTTTCGAGCAGGTCTAACCCCCCGCGTGCAGTCTGGGTTGTCATTACCTTATGGCCTTGCCGCTCCAGGTGGATCTGCATAGACCTGCATAGGCCCGAATCATCATCGATCACTAAGATTCGCATGCTTCTCATTTCCAGTCCTATGGATTCCGTGAATGGGAGGAACGATACTGGAGCAAGCATAATAAGTACCAATCCGTTGCTAGTCGCGAGTGCGATCGTCGAAAGCCTACAAACCACTCACTAATTCGCAACGTTCATGCCACTCCGGAGACTACGCAAGAGTCGCCAATAGACCTAACAAAACCACCCTTGGTTCCCTGCACGTTACTTCTTCTGAACAGAACCTGACCACTGCGCCGGTAATTGTCTTGCCCGAATCGCGTCCAAACCAGCCGAGTACGCGGTCCGCGGAATCGAAATCCGGATTTGTGCACCGCATGTCGCTCCATTCGATGCGGACACCATCCCCCCGTGGAGTTCCACAATCTTTTTTACGTTAGCAAGGCCCAGTCCTGTCCCGCCGGGCTTAGTCGTAAAGAACGGCTGAAACAATCTTTTCGAGGCCATTTCAGTCAGCCCAGAACCGGAGTCAACGACTTCCAAATCCACGAAACGATCCCCGTGGAGTGATGGTTGAAGTACTATCCGAATAACAGACTGGGGTGGAGATGCCTGGACCGCATTGATTATGAGATTAGACAAGGCGCGGCACATCTGCTCCTTATCTATGAACAACGTGCTGTCGTCAAGGGTACTCTCCGCTGCACATCGGATTTCCTTCTCCTGAATCAGATCTGTGGCAACGGCGAGACTCATCCGCACAAGCTCCTCGAACCGTGTCTCGATCTTCCGAATCGAGACAGGCCGACCAAACTGGAGCAGATCGGTCAGCATGCTTTCGATTCTCCCAATCTGGTCCGACGCAATCTCTGCCGCCTCTGTGTTGAAATCCCCAGGCTCCAGTGACCGGGAAAGCGCCTGAAGATTCATCTTGACCGAGGATAAAGGGTTACGCATTTCATGGACGATACTGGACGTCATCTCGCCCATGCTCGTCAACGCCGTAGTACGCGCAATGAAGTCCTGCTGGCTCCGCATTTCATCGAGCATCTCATTGAGCGCCATCCCGACTTCGTCGGCTTCCAAAATTTGGGTACGCGGTACGCGTTCGTTGGTCTCGCCAATCCGGATGCGGTTAGCAATTGTTACGAGTTGACGTAAAGGGCGACCCAGGAAGGAAGACATCCACGTTGAGGCAACCACAATGGCGACGAGGGTAACTATAACGGTAAGCAACGCCCGAAAGATCAACATATCCAGCCATCTCAGCGCTTCCGACCTGTCAATTTCGGCGATGAGCAACCAGTCATCAATGGGCAGATTGACTGCTGTCCCGAGAACCTCAACGCCCCTATAATCCACATAATCGAGAACTTGTGGAGCGTCCTCAGACGAGCACTCTCGTGCTTCGGCCGGCGCATTCCGCCTGAGAGACACACGCTCACCATCGACAAACGGCTCCGTGATGATACGTAAGTTTCTGTCTGCCAGATAGGTCTTGCCGGTACTCCAAAGCCCGCTTCGTTCTTGAAGTAAGGGACCAATACTTCGAGTAAGGTTTAGATTCCCCACGAGGTAGCCGATTCTCGTGCCAGTATCATCTTGGATGGCGCGACCGATATGGGCACCCACGTCCGAACTGTGATGCATGTGGGCCTCTTCCATGAAGACGCCGTCAGCCGCCTCGAGATCTGCTGTAAGACGTTCCGTTAGAAGGTCTTCACTTTGGTGCTCACCAAAATCCGCCCGGGCTATCAGTTGCCAGTCATGAGTGTAGATCGACAGACTCTCGAAAGCCGAATCTTGCAGTTGAATGTTAGAAAGCAGTGCCTTGAGAAGCTCTTCAGATTCGCTTACGCCGCTAGATTCAGCTTGGATAATCTCACCGATCACCCCCGGCAGAGACGCAATGGTTTTGATGTCTTTCACTCGCTCGGCGTACCACTCCGTGATGATGGCTTCGCGCGTTTTTGCCACGGACACGAGGTGCTTCTGAGCTAGGTCGTAAACCGCTTCCCGGGCGCAATGATACCCTTGAAACGCAACGATCAAGAGTGGAACCATCGCAAGTAACAGCAAGGTTAGCAACACCCGCCCCTGGAGACTATGGAGGAGCCATCTACTCATGATGCAACATTTTCCATTGGATTCAACGTAGTACGGAACTTCAAATGTCGATTATAGGGTCACCCCTCCTCGCGAGCAATTCACAGGCCAACAAAGTTCTCCATTGAACTCACCTTCGCCGCCGCTATGCGAACGCCTTCTGACGGCCTACCTTAAACTGGCCACCCCAATGGATAGACGCTAACTACAATACATCAAATCCCGCCTCCCGCCTCCCGCCTTAAGTCATTACGTGGAAAATCGTTACGGCACAAGCCCCTTTGGGCACGAATAATGCGGGCCCTTCTGGCAGCAGTTTAATCGAAATGAATCCAGGAGCACGGCCATGAATGGAGCGCGGCGCGCTTGACAACCTCTTTGCTGGAAACATGCAACAAGATCTGGTTTCACCTGCGAAAGACAGGACCAATCACCACGGACGCACTCTGCGAAGAACTGGGCGTTTCATCTCGTGAATGTGGACTCGCGGTAGCGTGGCTGGCCAACCGGAATATGATTGATATTGTTGAGGAGCAAGGTCAAGCGTTCCTTTGTTGGACGGACAGCGAGCAGGGATTCGGAGGTTGAAGCCTCTGATATCCCACTTAAAGCTGCCAGAGGGAGTGAAAAATGCACACAAATGACATGATCAAGGTCAAGTCCTTCGTGCCAGTTCGAACTGGTACAGAAGCCGGGGAAGTGGTCATCGCGACGCTGCGTGCATCGAACCTCGTGGATGTCGATTGCATCGATGAGTTAGCAAATGAGATGGAAGCATATGTTATGGCACATCCTGGGGCCGATTTCGTGCTTGATTTCCATAGGGTCCATCACCTGTCAAGTACCATACTCGAAAAACTCGTGGAGCTTCGGGGACAAGTAAGCCGTTTCCGCGGCGAGCTGTCCCTTTGCGGATTCCGTGACGATACCCGGGATCTTCTCGTCCTTACAAACATGGATAGAGATTTCACCATATACCCGGATCTCAGACAGGCGCTCCAGCGCTACGGGTCTACGGTTAAACACCGGGTCAGCGCCTAAACCGACGGAGAAAGGTTACACCGGAAAATGAAAGACTCTCTGATGCTATTGGGTGATTCCATTGAATTTGATGCTACGAATGGCGTGTTGGTGGTGCGGGTACTCCGCGAAAAGATCGTGTACCCGCCTCTGCCTACGCTCTTTTCGGCCGCAGTGATGCATGGGGTTGACCGCCACCCAGGTCTGGATGTGATTCTGGATTTGATTTGGGTTCGTTACCTCTCAAGTGCCGCTCTCGCCGAGTTACGTCGGATACAGAAGCATCTTAGCGCCAGTGGGCGAAGTCTCTATCTATGTCACGTGGATGCAGACATCATGGAGATACTCCGGCTCACCCATCTGGACAAGCTCTTCGTTACCGCACGAACGATGAAGGAGGCAACTTGTTTACTTCGTAACGGGAAACCCGAAGAGGATGTCGCCCGCACCCAAACCCGGTTTTACCCCTGCCATGAACCAGTTGGCTGAGGCCAGCTGGATTTGATGCCGCTTGTACTCTGCATGACAAACCGACACGTAGTGGTTCTATGGTCAGTAATTGTCCAATGAGGCGGTTAGAACATGACCAGTGAAGAATGCTTGGGGGTGCGGCGAGTTTTTCCGGAACTAGGGTCTTCCAGAACGATTCCGAAAATTGCTGGTGTGTTCCGACTATGTGGGATGCTCCGCAGGTTCAGGCACAGGGATTGCTTCGCACCAAGACGAGAGTACGTTGATGAACTCGTACCAAAAGCACGAACGCACTTGAGAGTCGAATCAGGGGGAAATTTCAATATGTCGCACACCATGTGGAAATCAGCCATTATCCTTGTAGCGGCAATCGTTACAGCTATCGTCAGTCCGGTGTGGGCGTCGGAATCCGCCGACCACGAAAACTGTCCGCACGCCCAAGGCGGCGGTCAGGGCGCGTGTTGCGAGGGACATGCAGCCGCTTCGCCGCTGGTAGAGAAACCTGCCATAACCTGGGAAGTTCCCGAACACTGGGTGAAGGCCCGCCCAAGACCGTTCCGCGAAGCCACCTATCACCCTTCAGGTCAAGAGGAAACGGAGTGCTACGTGACCGTGGTCCCGGCTGACGCAGGCTCCGCCGTGGAAACGATAAACCGCTGGAGAGGGCAACTGGGATTGGAGCCCCTTTCCAAATCGGAGATCGAAGCGGGACCAAGCACGCAAGTGCTCGACGGCAAGGGGTTGCTAATCGAAGCATTTGGAGATCTCACTGATCTCGGAGGAAACGTACATGAAGATTACGGCTTGCTGTCCATGGTGTGCGTGCAAGACGGGACGCTTTTTATCGTCCGGATGACCGGACCCCGGGAACAGGTCCAATCCGAGCGCGACCACTTCATGGCATTCCTGGGGAGTATTGCAGAAAGCAGCACCGCCTGAGGCGACTGACTTGAATTAGCTTCAATCTTACACACAGGAATCTTGCCTTCACGCATTCGTGGCATTACGATCAGAGGCTTCTCGGGGCTAGAGCAGTGTCAACATCTCCACGAGGAATCTGCGATCGATGAAACTTCGTGAAAGCGGAATGCCAGAGCAAGACCTCTGGGAATCACTCTTCGACATAGAAGATACCTTAGATCGACTCGGCGTAGATGAGACTCTGTGCGACGTCGCTGAACTCGGGTGCGGATACGGTACGTTTACCCTTCCAGTCGCAAGAAGAATCCAAGGTACATTGACCTCCATCGACGTTGACACCGCGATGGTTGCGATCACGAGGAAGAGAGCGATGGACGCAGCTCTAAAGAACATCCTTGTCTTAGAACGGGATGTTACCGTCGACGGGTTCGGTGTAGCCAGTGCCAGCCAGGACGGGTGTCTCCTTTTCAACATTCTCCATGGAGAGCTGCCGCTGCAAATGCTCGTGGAGGCGGCCCGCGACGTGAAGGTTGGTGGTGTACTCCTCGTCACTCATTGGCGACACGATCCCGCTACTCCGCGAGGACCATCTCTGGACATCCGTCCCAAGCCTGAACATGTCCTTGAATGGGTGGCACAGAGCAGATTGCTAGCGCCGCATGGCAGTGTGATCGATCTTCCTCCCTGGCACTATGGTATGCGCCTTCGCAGGGTGCAATGACTCGACGTGCCGGATTGGATTAAGCACTTGTCGGCAGGTATATGTTATTCAGCAACCTTGAGAATTGCTTTGAATCCGGTACAATGCGCCTTTGTCGCAGAAGATAAGTTCTATCTCATGACGCAGTCTTCAAGATTAGTCAGACATTTCGGAAGTCGGCCGGTTTGACACCTTTGAACTTGACGTCATCTCGTTTCAATAGCATCTAAGTGCGTGCCCCTCGTTATTCATCCATTCGCAAAAGCCGCAACCCATTAAATATCACCAAGAGCGACGCGCCGGTGTCGGCTGCAATGGCCATCCACAGTGTCGCGAGGCCGGCAAATGCGAGCACGATGAACACAGCTTTGACTCCGAGCGCGAAGAAGATGTTTTGCCGAATGACGCGTAGCGTGCGTTTGGAGTGGCGAACCAGCCAGGGAAGCCTGCGCAGGTCGTCGGTCATCAAGGCGATGTCGGCAGTCTCGATTGCGACGTCGGTCCCCATGGCGCCCATGGCGATGCCGAAACTGGCTTCCGCCATGGCGGGGGCGTCGTTGACCCCGTCCCCTACCATGGCCACGTGTTCCCACCGGTCCACAAGTTCCCGGACCGTTTCCACTTTGTCTTCGGGTAACAATTCCGCGCGATACTCTGCAACTCCCGTGGCCTCGGACACGGCCTTGGCCGTCCCTTCGTTGTCGCCGGTAAGCATGACGATAATCTCGATACCTTCGTCTCGCAATTCCTCTACGCAGTCCATCGCCTCTGGCCGTACGCCATCGCCCACGCTGATCAGTCCCATAAGTAAGTTGTCCTTGCCCAGGGCCACGACCGTGTGTCCAGCATCTTCTAGTTGTTCGGCCCGCTCGTGCATGCCGGGACCTTCGGCCTCCATTTCATGCACCAGCCGATGACTGCCTATCCAGTATTGACCGCCATCGATCGTTCCTGTTGCGCCCTTGCCCTTGATTGCCTGAAAATTCTCGGCGGGCTGCACCGTGACGCCGTCC
The DNA here is from genome assembly GCA_020847495.1 of Candidatus Hydrogenedentota bacterium. Lineage (GTDB taxonomy): Bacteria > Hydrogenedentota > Hydrogenedentia > Hydrogenedentales > SLHB01 > JAHDWY01. Next base: position 11,039 of record JADLCA010000222.1, read on the forward strand.
TGTTCCACTCTGCGCAGAATCGCCCGGGCCAGCGGATGTTCACTGGAAGACTCCAATGCCGCGGCAAGCCGGAGGAGTTCTTCTTCCGAGGTGCCGTTAAGCCCTTCCACGCGCTGCACTTCGGGTTGCCCCAGCGTGAGCGTGCCGGTCTTGTCCATCGCGATTGCGCGGACACGTGCGGGCATCTCCAAGTAAACCCCTCCCTTTACCAGGACGCCCGCGCGTGCGGCCGCGCTGAGCCCGGCGACGATACTGACCGGGGTGGAGATGACCAACGCGCATGGACACGCGATGACCAGGATGACTAGCGCTTCGTAGAACCAAGTGTACCACGATCCTCCCAGAAGAAGTGGCGGAAGGATGGCGATCCCGACGGCCAGTAGCATCATCACCGGCGTGTAGTAGCGGGCGAACTTCTCAACCCATTGCTCGGACTCCGCTCTCCTGGACTGCGCGTCCTCCACCATGCGGATAATGCGCGCCAGCGTCGTGTCCGACGCTTCCTTCGTCGCTTCGAACTCGAACGCACCTTCGTCGTTGATCGTGCCCGCATAGACCGGGTCTCCGGGCTCTTTCGTTACCGGTTTCGACTCGCCAGTGATGGGCGCCTGGTTGACCTTCGTCCGGCCTTTTGTGACGTCGCCGTCCAGTGGAATGCGTTCCCCAGGACGGACAAGTACGGTCGCGCCCAGGGGGACATCGGCAATCGGCGCCTCTACGACGTCTCCGCTTTGCTTTTCGTAGTAGCGCGCCGTCTCGGGCGAAAGATCCAGGAGGCCGCTTATCGCACGCCGCGCCCGGGCCACGCTCCACGACTCCAGAAGCAACGCTACAGCAAAAAGTAAAGTAACGGTCGCCGCTTCAAACCATTCCGAAATGAGTGCTGCACCCACCACGGCCACAGTCATGAGGAGGTTCATATCCGGACGAAGCCGCCGCGCCGCGTACCAGGCTTTCGGGAAGATGAACCAGCCGCCACTGACGATGCCGACGAGATACAAGATTATGACAGACAAAGGAAATTGGTGTCTTTCCGCCTCGCCGCCCGTGAGCGCATCGAAGATTCCATGCTGCGTCGAGTGCCATACGAATCCCAGGAAAATGCAAACGCCGCTCAGGACCGTCAGGATCGCTCGGCCACGCCGGGCCCAGAAACTGTCTCCATTCTTGGCTTGGGACACGTGCTTGTCCCACGGAATCGCCTCCATCCCGGTGTTCCGCACCAGTTCGACAACCTTATCCCGCGTCGTGCCACCGTCCTCGGACGCCACGATGAGCTTGCCGTTCATCACGTCGAACCGAAGGTTCTCTTCCCCGAAACCGGGGCCGAGTTCCCGCTTCAGGATCGCGACCTCTTCGGCGCAGTCCATTCCACGAATTTTGAACGCATAGTCTTGCATAGCACACCTCGGTGTTCGAGTGCGGGTTTGTCAGGTACACAAGTCGCACTTCACTCCTGTACGTGGCGCTAGGGGTCGTATCGGCCACGCCTAGGGCGACGATATCCAAGTCCGAGCGGCTTGTTCGTCCGCACGATCGAAGTATTGAACCTTCGCTCGGGTAAATGGTTTGTAGAAGAACGCGATCGCATGCTCCCATCTTGACTCGCCTACAATGGCGATACGGTCTACGTCGTTGAAGTGTTTGGCGTCAAACTTGATGTCTTCCCATACTGCACCGGCCGCCCATCCATCGAAATCATCGAGAAGCATTAAGAGACGAACCTTGTCTTGGGTCGCGAGTATGCGTTCAAACTGAGACTCGAAATTCTCGTAATCTTCCCGCGTGAGCTTACCCGAAACGGAAACTTCCATGACCACGGAAGACGGAGCTTCATAAACCACGGGGTCCTTGCGTCCCGATATCATAAGTATTCCTCCATCGTCTACACGAGTTCCAGGGGCGTAGGCGTTGCGAATGTGATCTGGCCCGCAGCGTTCCCCATCTTAGCTTCGCCACCAATCGAGGATTTGCCAAACATCCCATGCCACGACCGCCAACAATAGAAATATCAGCGCGACCGGAATGTGGGCGTGGCCCCCGGGCCGGGTACCCTGCCAAATCATGAGCCCGAGCAAACTTGTTGCTAACACGGTAACTGCTGTGGAAATGCCAGGAAATCCTCGTCGATGGCGCCGTGCCATGGAACTCGACTCCTTTGCACGCTTCTTCTTGCTCATGATTCTCCGGCTCACGGTTTCAGCCCTACTCTTCGATTGCTTTTCCAGTGCTGATGCGGATTGCCGCTTCCACGTTGTAGACGGCGATCTTTCCGTCGCCGCGTCTTCCGGTGCTGGCGCGCTCGCGGATCAATGTCAGCACCTCATCCAACAAAGCGTCGGGGACAATAGTCTCCAGCTTGATCATCTGGACGTTACCGAATTCACTTGAGTTTTCACGTCCGACTTTATGTCCGAACCCATGAACGGTGGAAATGGTAAGGCCGGGGAACTCCGGGTGCGCATACAGCGGCTCCAGAACGTCTTCCAGCAACTCCGGCCGGATAAAGGCTTTGATTTCCTTCATTGAAGGCCTCCTTTTATCTCTCAAATACGCCTAAAGTTCGACTTCGCCCTCGCGTCGGCTAAACCACCGGTAGACCGCCGGAACGACAAGCAGGGTTAGCAACGTGGACGTGATAAGTCCGCCGATCACGACAGTGGCGAGGGGACGCTGGACCTCTGCTCCGGCGCTATGCGCCATGGCCATCGGCAGAAAACCCAGGGAAGCGACGAGCGCGGTCATGAGCACTGGACGCAACCGGATTTTGGCTCCTTCCAGGGCGGCATCGTCCGGCTTGAGACCATGCTGCTGCCGCTCAATGATGTACGACACCAGCACCACGCCGTTCAGAACCGCTACGCCAAACAGAGCGATGAATCCGACTCCGGCCGAAATCGAGAAGGGATACCCCCTCAACACCAGCGCCACAATCCCGCCGGTCAACGCCATCGGCACGTTCAAGTAGATCAGGACGGCCAGCCGGGTGGAGTTGAAGGTGCTGTACAACAGCACGAAGATGAGCAGGAGCGCCAAGGGCACTAGCAATGCCAGCCGTTGCGAAGCGGCCCGCAGGTTTTCGAATTGACCGCCCCAGTCCATGTACCAACCGGGTGGAAGATCGAGTTCATTGTCCAATACTTGCTGCGCCTCCGCGACAAAACTCGCCAGGTCGCGGCCACGCACGTTGGCCTCAACGGTGATACGCCGGTGAATATCCTCGCGGCTGATTTGCGCCGGGCCTTCTTCGATGGAAATGGACGCTACTTGCGATAGCGGTATCAAACGATTCTCGCCCGCCTTGGTCGCGGGTATCCGCAAATCTCGTAGGGCGTGCAGATTCTCACGAACTTCCGGCGCGAAACGCACTTGGAGAGAGAATCGCTTCTGTCCTTCAATGATGGTGGCAATCTGGGCTCCGCCAATGCTCTGGATAACATCCAGAACATCTTGTCCGTTAATTCCATACCGGGCCGTCGCTTCTCGGTCCACGCGAATGCGGATGTTCGGCAACCCGATGACTTGCTCTGCCTTTACGTCCGCCGCACCGGGAATGTCCTGAATCAGACGAACGGCCTCGTCGGCTTTGGTCTTCATGGCTTCGAGATCGTCGCCGTAGATTTTGATGGCCACGTCGCTGCGCACGCCGGAGATCAATTCCTGGACGCGGAGCTGGATGGGCTGCGAGTAGCTGAAGATCGCCCCTGGGACGCGCTCCATCAAGGTTTCATCGATGGCCTCGATCAAGGCCTCCTTGGTCTCGAAACGCCACTCCTCCTTGGGCTTCAATATGATGTAGGTGTCGCTGATCTCCACGCCCATGGGATCCGTAGCGATCTCGGCCCGGCCTGTCCGTGAGATAACCGTGGCGACTTCCGGGAAGTCTTCCATCAGCACCTTCTCAGCACGTGTACTGATCTCATTCGATTTCTCCAGCGATACGCTCGGCAATCGCCAAATCTGCATGGCGATGGATCCTTCATCCAACTGGGGGATGAACTCGGCGCCCAAGGTGGGAATGAGCCCGAGACTCGCGATGAAAATCACGGCCGCCGTCGTAAACGTGAGGAAGGGATGTCTTACCGTCCGCGAGACGACAGGTACGTACACCCACTTGGCGAGCCGGAAGAGGAGAGGTTCTTTCTCGCGCACCTTCTTCAGAAATAGAGACGCGAGTACCGGCATGAGGGTCAGGGCGCATACCAGCGATCCCGCCAACGCGAAAACAACGGTCAGCGCCATCGGCCGGAACATTTTGCCCTCTACGCCTGTCAAGGCTAGAATCGGCAGGTATACGATGATAATGATGCCGACCGCGAACGCAACCGGGCGTGCAACTTCCCGGCAAGCGGCCCGGACTTTTTCGAGATGAGGGCGCTCGTCTTCGCGATGTTCGTGGAGATACCGGACGACATTTTCGATCATCACGACCGAACCATCCACGATCAGTCCGAAATCGATGGCGCCCAGACTCATCAAGTTTCCACTCAATCCGGCAAAACGCATCGCGGTAAAACTGACCAGCATGGATAGCGGTATCGCGAGGGCCACCATCAACCCACCACGCAAGTTCCCAAGTAACAACAGCAAGATGATGATGACCAGCGCACCGCCTTCGGTCAGGTTCTTGGCTACGGTGCGAATGGTCCGGTTGACGAGCTCGGTTCGGTCATAATAGGTGTTGATCGTCACGCCGTCCGGCAGGGTCTTTTGGATTTCTTCAATCTTCTCGTGGACATTCGCCGATACAACGCGTGCGTTCTCACCCATCAGCATCATTACGATGCCGACTACGGCTTCACCGCGGCCGTCGCGGGTGACAGCGCCTTGACGGATCATGGGCGCGAACTCGACCTCCGCGAAATCGCGAATGTAGATCGGGGTGGCCGCATCTTCGTCGTAGCCGACGATGACTCTTTCGATTTCCTCAAGGCTTTCCAGGAGTCCTTCGCCGCGAATCAAGTACTGTTCGCCTTGGTGAGCTATGTACCCACCGCCAACATTGCGGTTGTTCAATTCGAGCGCTTCAAAGACGTCCGCGACGGATATGTCGTACGCGACCAGCCGCTCGGGATCAAGCGTGACTTGGTATGTCTTCAGTTCGCCGCCAAAACTGTTTACCTCGACGACGCCCGGCACGCTGCGCAACTGGAAGTTGACGTACCAATCGAGGATGGTGCGCAGCTCCATGGGGGAGTATCCCTCTCCGCTCACCTCGAACTGGTAGATCTCTCCGAGGCCGGACGAAATGGGCCCCATCTCGGGTTCGCCATACTCCTCGGGGATCGAGCCGCGCGCGGCAATAAGCCGTTCCCCGACAAGCTGTCGCGCCCAGTAAATGTCGGTGCCTTCATCAAAAACGACGGTCACCACGGACAGACCGAACTTCGACACGGAGCGAATCTCTTCGATATCGGGAAGCCCGCTCATCGCGGTCTCGACGGGAAAAGTAATGAATTGCTCGACTTCTTCGGGTGCAAGCCCTGGCGAATTGGTCAAGACCTGGACCTGAATATTCGTAACGTCGGGCACTGCGTCAATCGGGAGTTTCAATAGGGAGTTGACCCCTACCGCTGCCACGAGGAACCACAATACCAGGACGATCAATCTGTTGTTCAGCGAAAAGTCAATTATGCGATTCATTAGTGTCCCCTCAGTGGCTGTGCCCGCCGCCCATAGATTCCTTGCCTGCCTCTGACTTGAGGACAAAGATGTCGCCAGCCGCGATCCGATCGCCTTCACTCAGCTCCCCTTGCACTTCCGTGAGAGTGTCCGACGTGTGCAGAACACTCACGGGAACGGCTTGGAATTCTCCTTCCTCCAGGGCTCTGTAGACGATGGCCCCAGTTTCCGTCCGTTGCAGCGCCTCATTTGGAACTAGAATGGTTTCCTCGTGCGCGTGTTCGTCGACGAAGACCAACATGCGGCCAAACAGCCCCGCTCGGAGCCGGGTATCGGGATTCGGGAGGACGACCCGCACGTTAAGCGTTCGGCTCTCTGGGTCAAGCACGCTGCCGAGGTAATCGATCTCTGCCGAAAAATCGTCTTCCGGTAACGCGTCAAGCTGGACTATCGCTTTTTGACCTTCTTCGATCCGGCGAAGATCTCGCTCGGTTGCGCGGCCCATAACCCATACCGGATCGAGCTTGGCAATGAAAAACACTTCATCGTCCTCCCCGACGGTCTCTCCCAGCGTAATGTGGCGTTGCACCACCGTTGCGCCAAACGGTGCCCGGATTTCGTAGCGCGTGAGGGTAGTGTCTTTCGCGTTGGGCAGGTTGTCTACTTCGGACTGGCTGAGACCCAGCGCGTGCAATTGTTGCTCCGCAGTTTGGACCTGAATTTGTGCGGCTTGGTATTCCGCCTTCGCCTGCAGGTAGTCCTGCTCTGCGGAGATCTTGTCTTCCCAAAGCCCTTTCTCTCGGGCAAAGGTCGTCTGCGCCAGGTCGCGCATCGCGAGCGCGGCAAGATAACCGGACTTGGCGCCGGCCAGTTCGCGGCTATCCAGCACCGCCAGTAGATCGCCTTCTTCAACGCGATCCCCGATACCCACATGGACTTCCCGCACGATTCCACGAACCCGTGGGACCAGGTGTGCTTCGTTGTCCGGGTCGAGTTTCACTTCGGCAGGCATCGTAAGCGTGCTGTCAACGGTCCCGGCATGTACCGGCACGACGGAAATATTCAGTCCCTCGAGCCGTTCCGGCGGAAGGTGCACCATACCTTCGGTGTGCTCCTCCTGGGCATCTTCGGTGTGGCCCTCGTGTTCCGCTTCGGTCTCCTCGTCGTGCTCCTCGTGTGAATCGGGCTCTTCCTCCCCGTGGTCTTGGTGATTGGCATGGGAACCGGTCGCATCCTCGTCCGCATGGCCGACGTTTGCCGACTCTGCCTCCGCCGCGTGACTTTCACCGTTCGGCTCGCGACTAGACATCTGAGTACCTCGTTCCTGGACGCTACAGCCGACTGCGAACCACACGATGATGAGACAGAATAATAGAGGTCCGATTGTCGTGCCGTAGTTATTTCTACTGCGCATTTTCATTCTCCTCAAGGGGTAGTCCCTCGTTTTTCGTCCACGTCTGGAGCGCCCGTCCTGTGAGCCGTTCGATGTCAACCACCGCTGCGTTGTACCGGGCCAGCGCGTCCAGATGGCTGGTCCGGACGTCAAACAACGTTCGTTGCGCGTCCAGAACGTCCAGATATCCGAACTTGCCCTGTTCGTAACCCCGCTGAGTCTTTGCAAACGTCTCTTCGGCCTTGGGCATGACGTCCGCGGTCAGGGTGTTCACTTCGTCCGCCGCTGCGGCCGCTGCTTCGCGGGCTTCGGCCAGAAGAACCCACACTGACGCCTCGACGGCCCTTCGTTCGTCGCTGGTTTTTGACACCATGTATTCGGCCGCGGCGATGTTTCCCTGGTTGCGGTCGAATATGGGCAGTGGGAGGGAGAAGCCCAGTACGAGGCTGTTGTCCCGATCCGCATCAAAGCTGGTATCGGTGTGCGAATAACCGATTCCTCCACCGGTATCAAAGCCGTATCGGCTCACAGACCGATCCGCCAATCCCGTACTTCTGAAACCCAGTTGCACGGTTAGGTTTGAGATCCGCTGCGCGCGTTCGTTCCGGAACCTGGCTTCGCGCAGTGCCACTTCGGCAGCCCAACGGGCAATATCCGGGTTGCTGACAATCTCCGCGCGAACGGAGTCCAGCGTCGGAACCTCACCGACACCCTCCAGTGTCCCTGTTACGGAGTCGAATGTGACTTCGGTGTCTCCCCACGTCGATGCGAGGCGTGCATATGCCGCCACCAGTTCACGCACCGCTTGGTCTTGCGCCACGCGCGTGGTCGCCAACGCGATTTCCGCGCGATTGTTTTCCAATGGTGACGCGGCGCCTGCAGATACGCGCCGCTCCGTCGTATTTGCAGCCTCTTCAGCGAGTTGAACGAGTTCATTTTGCAGCGCCAGATTTTCCTGTGCCGCCAGCGCGCCAACAAACGCCCTCGCGGCATCCGCCAACACGTCTGCCCGGGCAGTCTCGTAATCCCAAAGCAGCGTGGCCTTTTCACGCTCCGCCACATCGGTCCGCTTGGCCCGTTTCGCGCCAAGTTCGATCATGTACGCCAAGGTCACCGTAATCTCCGCCTCGCTGAACCCGGAGTGGGTTCCCTCTTCCGATTCGCGTTCCCAGCCCAAGACGGGGTTGGTTTTCAACGTGGGGATTTCCAGCGGGTCTTGTCCTTGGCCTTGCGGTATGCTGACGCTACTTCGTTCCAGCGCCCCGGAAAAGGTGGTTGTTTGCGTTTGCGCAGACGGTCCGGACGTCCATCGGACCTCTTCGACCTCAACGGAGAGTTCCGGATTCGGCCGCAGCCCTGCCTGTAGGATGCGGGCGTCCGCAGCACGAACGTCCCACGAGAACGCGGTCAACCGTGGACTTTTCTCCAGGGCAAGTGTCAGGGCATCTCCGAGTGAGAGGGCGCGACCCGCAACCTCAATGGGTTCAGAAGTAGCAGTGCCAGCGTTCACTTCGTCGGTGTTCGATACGGGTTCCTCGGCAACAGCATGCACACCGAATGGTGCAGCCCATGCAAAGCAAACGATGAAAAACGAGGAGATATGATTAGGACGCATCGGAATTCGCTTCCTCTGAGTTGCTCTGGCAATCGGCGCATTCCGGGAAGATGGGATTTCCACTTCCCAGGTTTGGCCTCGTATGTCGGTGGCCCATGTGCCGGTAACGCCATGGCGTATGATTATGTTTTCTGGTTTGTGAACTGGCTTGAGCGGCTGCAGCCTTGGGCGAAGAGTCGGCACTTGCGCAACCACTCACCGTCACTGCTGCTACGATGACCGGCATGGCTCGCTTCAAGGCTGCCCGCCAAGCGGCATTTTTTCGTGACATGGTTCTTCCTCTCTGGTAATAGGGGAGTTGCTATGCGGGTGCCTGCGCAATCGGCACACAAACACACTGCGCCACTAGGTAAGGAGGATGAGAAAAGGAATCAGATGAGGAGAACTGTTGCCCGGAGGATTTCAGACTGGGGAGAGGGTAGAGCTGAGGGCTGATAGATGGTCAGGGTGTAGGCCGTGGCCGGTAGGATGTCCGCTGCAACTTCGTTCACAGCAGGTTGGACGTGTACCGGGCTCGCCGGAATAACTAGCCGCTGGTCTTTGCCTGCTGCTGAAATTACCGGAACATCGACGCAAGTATCACAATGTGCCCCGTTCTCCACTTGCAGAATCATGGTGGACGACAGAGATGAAGATACCCGCGATGTGGACGTCTCCGCGCACACGCCACGATACGCCATCTCTAATTGCACACGCCCGTCCCGCTCAAAGCACAAGACGAGGCCCTGCGCTACCGGAGAGGCTCCGAGGAGCCAAACCCCGATCAGCAGCGCTGATGTAAAGATTTTGCAGACAGATGAAACCATGAACTCTTCACCTTGCACTAGCAAAGACCTTACCAACCGGGACAACGTATTGTCAACTTGTCATATTCCTCCAATTTCGCCGGACGGTATTCTGGAACTCGCAGCGGAGCCAACCATGACCACAACGCGGGCGACTTCCCCTTACCCGGTACGACGGAGTGCCTCGGCCTGGCCTTTCAGAACTTGGGGGTGGGTCAAACAAGCTATTTTGAACTTTACGCCAAAGATGTTGGGCCGCTCCTGGAACCGTTCGACAAAGACGCCCTACTTACGGACTTTGAACTCGTCATACGATGACCTGCGCCTGAACTGCCGCGAATCGCTAGTCCACAGGCGTGACAGAAACAACAGGCTCGCGCCGTCGTGCCTTCTAGCGGACATGTCCTGCATGTCCAGTTATCACCGGCAGCCCATCCAGCAAGACCGCAGACTGACGTCTCGCAGTGGTGTGTTTCTCAAGAATGTGGCACTTTGTGTGCCACATTTTTTGAAGAACATGTGCACCATGGCGTACCATGTGGTGCAGAGTTGAAAAACGCTAACTGGTTGGCGCTGCGCTAATTGCTTGGAAATCAGCGGTTTAGGCAGATTATCGATTCCGGCCTCATAACCCAAAGGTCGTAGGTTCGAATCCTACCCCCGCTACCAATTGGAATCAAAGGACTTACGGAAATCCGTAAGTCCTTTTTTTCATGCCCAGACCGGCCATTTGTACAGTACTTTGTACAGCAAAAACCTTGCCGGGTGCGCAAGGAGAACACAGTCGGTTGCGCACATCGCGTGGACTTGAACAGTCTACACGAACAGAGGAGGTTGCGCACTGGCTGGTCTTATCAAACGCAAGAAGATTTACTACGCGGTCTACTATCTGGGTGGCCGGGAACGGCGCTGTTCCCTGGAGACCACATCGTACCAGGTTGCCAAGGAACGGCTCCGAAACCTCGAATTGAGTCTAGCGTGCGGTACTCTGGAGGTCGATCGCCCCACCAAGACGCCTCTCGCGGACCTGTGCGAAGCGTACGTGGGGTATATCCGCGCGACCAAGACCAAGAACTCCATCAAGGTCGACACCTGGTATCTGCGGAGTATGTTCGGCCCTGTCTGTCCCGTCCTTGAGGGCACTAAGGAGCGCAAGCGGAAGGAGACGGAAAAGAAACGATGGGCGCCGAACGGCACGCAGATTCAGGTCGCGTACGTTGAACAAATCACCACCGCCCTCATCGCACAGATGATTGATGCCGAGGTACAGCGGGACGCCACTGCGGCCAAGACGGCCAACCGGTATCGGGAGATTCTGATGCGGTTCCTTTCCTGGGCGGTTGACCAGCGCGGGGTTCGAATGCCCAAAGGGATGAACCCGGCGGTCAAGGTCTAGCGGCGCCGGCAGCCCGCGGCGGAGATGCGCTTCCTCAACCTGGAGCAAATCGCGGAACAATTGGACGCGCTACGAGACGAGGCCCAACTGCAAGCAATGGTCGCCATGCATGTTTACGCGGGTTTGCGCCGGGAGGAGTTGCTTTGGTTAACCTGCGCGGACGTCGTTTTGCACGCCGGCCAATGCGGGGTCATCCGGGTCCAGGCAAAAACCGTTAAGGAAGAGCACTGGGAGCCGAAAGCGAAGGTCAATCGTGCCGTGCCGATCAGTAGGGCCTTGCGAGAGCACCTTGACCGGTACCGGCCCCGGTCGTGCCGGGCCATTGGTACTTTCCAAGCATCAATGGGTCCCGATGGGATCCCGACAATTTCTCTCACTGGCTTCGGGACGTCAACCAAAAGGCGGGACTTCGTTGGTCATGCCTTGACTACCGCCGTACATTCGCAAGCCAACTAGCGATGACAGAGGAGAGCTTGTACAAGATTTCCGCCTTGATGGGGAACTCCCCGGAGATCTGCCGCAAGCATTACGCTGCCTTGTTGCCCGAATCTCTCGTGGATTCGGTCGAGTTTATTGCGAACCAAACGAGCGTTGAACCGCCTGCTCCACTAGTGCCGAATCTACAAGTAATCTCTCGCGATGGACGGTTGGTTGGCTTGGACTGAGTCAGTCGCCGTTTACAGGAAGTCGGTCATAATACCACTGTCGGAAGTCGGTCAAGTCATGTGATGATACCGTCTGCAAACGGCATAGTGTATGCCGTGGAAGATGCAACGGGGCCGGCCGCGATGAGCCGCATCAATGCCGGTCAGCCGCTGACGCATCGTGCCCTATGTTGAACATGTTCGCCGCCAAGAGTGGCGCAGAAACTGGCACACCTAGTCCATTTGGGAGACCCCCCGGCTCTGCCGGGGTGGCAGTAGAAGTTTGACATTTAAGGGAGTCCATCGTGGAGACTCCTCCCCGTGAGCCGCCAAAGCGCACGAGAGGGAGTTTCACGATGG
>JADLCA010000223.1 GCA_020847495.1 Candidatus Hydrogenedentota bacterium
GAACTCGAATGGCGTATTGCGTGCCATAGGCCAAGGCGATCACGACACCCACAGCAGGATGTACCAAGGCCGGCGTGCCGTAGACGAGTGCCCGGCAGTCACGGGGGAGTGATGCACCGAGGACGTCCCAAACCCGCTCGACGATGTCTGGATGACTTCCCGCGCCCATGTAGGGATCGGGGTGTTCATTGGGTGCGGCGAGAGGGGGCGGAGCCGGCGAGCGGTCTTCTCGATGCCGGAAGTACTCGATCGCAAGGCGATTCATCGGATGCGCCGTATCGAGTTTCACAATAGACCCTCCAAGCGCGCTTCCCCACGGGAACGTTACCAAGAGCGCCGGCATCCCTGCCGGCTCTTCAGTGTACCTGCAAAGTCGCCTACTTCTTCCAGATGCAACGGTAGTTGAATCTCCGGTTCGGGGCGCTGTCGCCGTCCGTGCAGAGCGATATCGGATCTTTGAGCTCAACCGGATTGTCGCACCAGTGGAAGTCGAAGGAGAATGCGTCTCCGGTCAGCCCGATAAGCTCGCGTGGGATGGCCAATTCAAGCGCAGTGCCGGAATAGCAATACGCGACGCGGGCCGCCTCGACCCAAGACCCGCCCGGCGCGCCCGCATCGAAGCGCATCACGGTTGTCGTCTTGTCATCCACGACGCTCTTGTTCACGAGGAAATCGTATCCAAACCAGCCGGTCTCGTGGTTCCTATCTGAGTCGATGAAGAGCAGCATCCAATTCGGATCGGAGTGGGGGGTAAGCGGTCCCTTTGTCTCCACATAGAAGGACACCTTGCCTCTGTCCACCGCCACCTTCGCGGTTATGATGTCGTTGCGCCCCGACGTGTTCGTATAGTGCAACCCGCCGTAGGCTTTGTAATCCCGGTGGGCGGTATCGCCCGCGGTGTCGCGATATTCCACCTCGAACGCTCTCCAATCCTCAAACTCGCCGTCAATCGCGATGTCGCTCAGTCCTTTCAACTCCGGGATCGGCCGCGTGCCCTTGTAGCGCCGGATGTTCTGCGCCATCTGCATGTAATAATTGTCGGTGTATCCGCCCTTCATCGGTTGGATGGCGCGGTTGAACTCTGAGTTGTACTGGTCGATAAACCGGTAGGTGCTGTCCTCTCGCCGCATGTAATTGAAGGTCTTGCCTTCTCCGGGGTGATACTTGCCCGCGGACCATTCGTTCCAGTCGTTGATATACAGAAACTGCGGATCGGCCTTCATCGCCTCATCCCAGCGCTCTTGAAAGTAGATGCCATAGCCTTCGGGATTCTTGACAGTCTTGCCGAGCCACGGGACATAGGTTTCGACGGGCAGGTCATACTCGTTCAACTCCGGCTCGCCCTTGTCGCGCGTCCAAGACTTTCCGATAAGGTGCACGGGATGCTGCGCGGGTGTCACGGCGAACTCTTCCTTCGCGCCCTTGTGTGTTGAAACCATCTCTGCCGGCGACATCGCCTTCACCCGCTCATCGCCCATGTCGATCCCGAAACTCCAGTTATCCTCCGTGCCGATGAAGCGTTTTCCTGCCCACTCGTAGTAACCCCACCACATCGTCCGCAGCGTGAAGAAGTCTTTCACTTCGTGCGTGTAGTCCTTGTAGAACTCCTCCGTGTACGCGGGGTCGTTGTAATGCGGATGGTTCACGTCAGTCTTCGCGGCGGGGTCGTAATGCGGGTTGGGATTCTGCGGACCCACGCCATTGGAATCCACGCTTGGGTTGCCGTTGTATAGAAGCAGCGGCTTGCCGTCCCAGTAAAACCAGAGGTCCTTGTACTTCTCAGCCTTGTAGATCTTGTCGTAGAGGTCCTGGACCACCGTGATGACCGGCCCGTTGAACGCCCAGAAGCAGAACTGCGGCACCTTGTTGCCTTCGGCCTTCATCTTCTGCATGACCGGGAACACGACATCCCACTCTTCCCAATAGCGGACGGCGTTGGTGACGTCCATGACGAGCACGTCCACCCCCGCGTCCGCGAGCATCGACATGTCCTTGCGGATGACGTATTCATCCTTGCTGAGGAAATATCCCAGCTCCGGCTCGCCCCAGTGGTACATGCCCTCCGTCCAGAGCGGGTGCTTCGCGTCGAGCCGCGCGTTCGGATCGGCCGCAAGGATCTTCGTCACATCGGCCGCATACGGACTCTTCATCCCCGCCAGGCCATCCCCGTGCCACGTGATGTAAAATATGCCTACGACCCGCCGCCGATCCTCCTTGACGGGCCCCACGGCCGCCGCGTCCGGCATCGTCCGCCCCAACGCATCCGTTCCGACCCATGTGTCCGGGTAAATGTCGCGATAGTAGGGCGTCTCAGCGAACGCCGCGCCGTCGCAGAACAAAATGACACCAAGGACACCAACGACTGCAAACACATGCACCTTCATGATCATCCTCCGAAGGAAGCCACTCACCACAATCCAGTGACAGGCTCTATTGGGCCCATTGTCTGAGTGCTATCCCCACCAGCAGAAACACACAAGATCGCCTTAGTGAAATGAAAGCCAGACAGAAGCTGAGTCATCGTCTTCAATCCTGTTATCCTGTCCAAAACTCTTCTCTTCTATTTGCCTGCGAGCTTCCTGATCACCTCCGGCTCCGCGGAGTCAAAGGGAGTCCCGTCTGGGCGGAAGATGTCGTGGAACCACACGGGCGGTTCCTCGGTGAAAGGCTTCACCCAGGATTCCCAAGGGTAGATGGTCTGGGTCTTGCCTGACACGAGGCCCCAGTTCATGGCGCCGACGCGGTTCTCCTTGAAGTAGGGTAGGATCTTCGCAAAGGTACTCCCGGTGGGACGGCTCATGTATTCCGTGCACACGATAGGCCGCCCGTAGCCGCGGAGCGAGTCGACGCGCTTCTGTACCTCAGCCAGCGGCGCGTAGCTGTGGAAACTGATGAAGTCGGAATGGTCGACCATGAACTGGGTCAGTGGCGTGAGCTGCGCGTTGAGCGACCACTCGCCTTGCCAGACGCCGACTGTTAGCGGCTGCTCAGGGTTCACCTCGCGCGCCCATCCATACGCCTTCTCCAGCAGCATCAGGCACAGTTCCGCCTTGTTGGGCGGCTCCAGTTTCTCGTAGCTGTTCGGATTGATGTTGCCGGGTTCGTTGTAGAGGTCCCAGCCCAGAATCCGCGGGTCCTTCGCGAATCGCGTCAACACCGCCTTGACGTACGGCTCCAGTTCGCCGTGCCGCGCAGGGTCTTTCAATACGTCGAGTGAGGGGGATTGCAGCCAGCCCGAGTTATGCACGTGTGGCTTGGGGTCCCGCTGTTTGCCGGACTTAGGGTAGGGGTCCCAGCATGCGTCGAATAGGACGAATAGCGGCGCGATATGGTGGAGGTCCGCAATGGCGAGGAATTCATCCATGCGCCGCAAAAAGCCCTCTGGGTCCTCGCGCCACGCGATGTCGTGCAGGAACACGCGGACCGTGTTGAAGCCGATACCTTCGGCCCAGCCCAGCTCGCGGTCGATGGTGGCGGCATCAAAGCTGTCCGCCTGCCACATCTCCAGCTCGTTGATCGCCGTGCTGGGGATGAAGTTACAGCCCACCGGCCACGGCCGCGCCTCGTACCACGCGTTGATGCGATCAGCGGACCAGCGCTCCGAGGTGCCAGCCGGCGCTTGTGCAAAGACCACAGCCGCTGTCATCGCGGCCAAGTAGGTGTTGAGCAACATGTTACCCCCTTTCTATCTATCGCCACTAAGCGTCCGGCGCCCAAGATAACACAATCATGGTCTTTCGCAGAATGCCAGTGTAGCGTCAGCGCTGACCTAAAGGCTGGCAACTCCCATACTACCCATGCCTCCCATAGCTCCCATCCTCAAGCCCGCCCACGACTTGCTGTTGAATGCATGCATATCTTCTGCTAGGGTGCGGGGTAGGGCATTCTTGTGCGACACTGGAATCAGCGACGCAACGCGCCGGCCGGTTGTCTGCCCGAGGCCTTCCCTGTGAGGGCATCCCGCGCCGGTGACATCGCGAGAGGAAGAAAGCGCCATGATCGGAAAGTTCTGGAGAGCCTTCGCGGCCCAAATCAACAAGCTGGCCAACTTTTTCTGGCAGGCCGATCCCATCGCCCAAATGCAGCTCGAGTACGACAACGCCGTAGACCAGTTGAAGGAGGGCCGGGTCGGACTGGAGCAGTATCGCGCCCTTGTTGAGCGCGTCACTCGGCAGGTCAAGCTGGACGAGCGGCGCGTCACGGACTTGACGGCTCAGGTGAAGTCCTACCTGAAAATAAGCGACCGCACCACGGCGGGCCGCTTCGCCATCGAACTCAAACGCGCCCAGGATGAACTCAAAGAGAATCAAGCCCAGCTTGACCTCCATGAGCAGAGCTATCAGAACCACCTATCGAAGATTCAGCACGCCACCCGAAAGCTGAACGACGTCCAATTAAAGATTCGCAAATACGATGCGGACCTGAAGATGAGCGCGGCCGAAGCCGAGATGGCCAAGCTTGCCCAGAGTTTCGATTTCAATATCACCACGGATTTCGGCGAACTCGAAACCCTTATCCAGGACAAGATCGACGTCAACCGTGCGAAGGTGCGGGTTGCCGCCGACCTGTCTCATGAAGGCATTGCCGAGATCGAAGCAGAGAAACGCAAGGAAGAATCTGAAGCCGAAGACCTGCTCCGGCAGTTTGAAGTCGATATGGGGATGAAGACCCCCGAGACTGCGGGGGTCCAGGAGCAGGCGAAGAGTCTTGGTCAAGCGCAACCGGAAACCACGGAACAGCAGCGCGAGGATGCCCTCAAGGACATCGAGAAACAGATTGGCTCCTAGTGCACGCTGGTCATGGGATCAACTACAGGGTCGTTTTTCTGGGGCATAGCCTCATAATCGGGAGTCAATACCATGGCAGAGAATCGTCCAGGCGGCCGCCCTCGCAGAAGCTTCTATGTTGTGTTGTTCCTGGTAGTTGCGGGCCTTGCGGCCTACGGCCTGCGCGGCTACATCTTTCCCCAGGGTGGTGATCAGGGCCCCAGGGAACCCCAACGGCCCATTTCGTTGGATGACATCACGCCGCCCACGCCGCCTTCCGATGCGATGCCGGGTGGCACTCCGGGCGATGGCCCGGAAGCGCCCGATGAGAACACCGTCACCACCGTGAAGGAGTACTCCTACGTTCCCTCGGAGAAGCTCCCTCCGGTGAGCGGCGTCAGCAATTATGAACCCCTCGCGGACCGGACCATCCGCTTCGCGTTGAACGTGTGGGCCGGTTGGGCGCCCATCATCCTCTTCAATGAAGGCAAGGGACCCGGCAAACTGTGGAATGTCCCCGGCGGCGAGCCGTTCAAGGTGGAGCTTGTGCTCATCGATGACCCGGTCGCGATGCGCGACGCCTATGCGGCCGGCCAGGTGCATGTGGGCTGGGGCACGCTTGACATGGTGCCCTTGTTCATGGAAGAGCTGCAGAAAGACAGCCGCATCCGGCCGCGCGTATTCCAACAGGTGGACTGGTCGAACGGCGGTGACGGCATCGTGATCCGCCGGAGTGCGGCCAAGGACCCGCAGCACCCGAACATCGCCGACCTGCGAGGGAAGAAGGTGGTGCTGGCCCAGAACTCCCCCAGTCAGTTCTTTGTGCTGAACACGCTGATCAGTGGCGGTGTGCAGCCCGCGGAAGTCGAATTCATTTTTACTCAGGACGCGTTCCAGGCAGCAGCGGCTTTTAATACGAACAAGGACATCGCCGCTTGCGTAAGCTGGGCGCCGGATATCTACAATCTCACGAAGATCGAATCCAACCACCTGCTCGTCACCACCGCCACCGCGAACAAGCTGATCGCGGACGTGTGGTTTGCGCGCGCCGATTTCGCGAAAGACCACGCGGACATCTGCGAAGGCCTTGTGCGTGGCATTTTCGACGGCATGGAAATGATGAAGACGGACCAGGGCCGGCAGCAGGCTGCGGGGCTCATGGCGAAGTTGTACAACATCCCCGCCGACGAATGCCTGGGCATGCTGGGCGACGCCCATTCCACGAACTACGCCGAGAACCGCGAATTCTTCATGAACCAGAATAACCCCGCGAACTTCGAGCGCACGTGGGGCACGGCCAATTACCTCTATCGCCACATCGGAAAGATCTCCAGTCCAGTGCCGTTTGACTCGGTCATGGACTTCTCAATTCTCCAGAAGCTGGCATCAGAGGAGAAGTACGCAAGCAGCAAGAACGAGTATGCGGTGAACTTCACGCCGAAGACCGTGCAGAGCATCCAGGCGGAGAGCGGCGAAATCCTCACGAAGACCATCCGTATTCACTTCTATCCAAACAGCTTCGATATCCGCAAGACCATCATCGCCACGGAAGGCGGCAAGGAAGTCGAGAAGCTCTACGACCCGAACGTCGATTTCGTGTTGGAAGAGGTCGGTAAACTCGCGGGGCAATACGGTGCCGCGCGCATCGTCATCGAAGGGCACACGGATGCCAGCATGAAGGGGCAGGTCACCGCATCTCTCGTGCGCGAACTGTCCATGAATCGCGCGAATGCAGTAAAGGAGGCGCTGGTCGCGAAGTTCCCGTCACTCGATCCGAAGCAGTTCAGCGCGGACGGCAAAGGGTGGGATGTCCCTGCGAATCCGGATGCCCCGATGAACCACGCAGAAAACCGGCGCGTCGAGATCAAGGTCTATCCGCTAGAGGCTCCCGAGTAGGCGCAGCACCAGAACAAGGCGGAACAATCGATGCGTGAGTATTTCAAACGGTGGGTGACCATCCGGGAGCGGCCGGGTTGGCTGGAGGGCGCGAACGCGTCCATCCTGTGTATCGCCCTGGTCCTTGCGGTGTGGTATGTGCTGACGGCCGGCGAGCACGCCGAAGACCGCATCATTGACCCCATCACGCTCCCGAGTGTAGGCGACACCCTTGAGAAGTTCCCGGATCTGTGGTTTGACCGGGCGGTGGCGCGCAGCGCGGCCTGGAGCCTTGGGCGCGTCCTCGGAGGCTTCACTCTCGCCGCGGCCATCGGTGTGCCGCTCGGCGTGCTGGCAGCCTCGTTTCTCCGCCTGGGGGCCTTCCTGAAACCCATCTCCATTTTCGGGCGCAACATCCCCATCGCGGCGCTGATCCCGCTTACGCTGATGTGGTTCGGGCTTGGCGAGACGCAGAAGGTGATGTTCATCTTTCTCGCGAGTGTCGCGTTTGTCTTCTTCGACAGCTCCGGCGCGGTTCAAGGTGTGCCCAACAGTTACCTCGATGCCGCGTACACGCTCGGCGCGAAGTATTCCGCGCGCAAGGGTTTGATCGGCGCCGCCTGGGTCGGACTGACATACGCCGCCGTGCTGACGCTCGCCTATTACTTCCTCAGCCGTGCGCCCGGTCCGAACGATGTCGAGTTGCGCGCATCGTGGATCCGCTGGTTCTGGGGCATGGGCTTTTTCGGATTCGCATTGGGGTTCGCACTCTGGTTTCCCATTCTCGCGTTCCAGCCCATCCGGAAGGTGTTGTTGCCGCTCGCCCTGCCGGATATCGTGAACAGTCTCCGTCTCCTGTTCGGCCTTGCTTTCGGCTACATCATGCTGGCGGAAGTCATCAACGCCGAATATGGCCTTGGCGCGATCATCAACCTTAGTCAACGCCAAGGGCCGCGCGAGCACATCTACCTTTCGCTCATTCTCATCGCGCTGCTCGCCTTCGCGATCGATCGCGGCATCATCGCGCTGCAGCGCCGCCTGTTCCCATACCGGCAAGTGGGAGAACACTGATGGCCGCCGCTGTGGAGACAAACGCCTGCTCTATCACCGACGCGCCTAAGGCTCCGGCTAAACCCGGCGCGCCCCCCATCGTCGAGTTCAAGGCCGTCACGAAGAAGTTCGGCGTGGGCACCTCGCGCGAGGTCACCGCGATCAAGGATGTCACGTTCACCGTCGAAGACTTGGAGAATGTGGGGGAATTTGTGGCCATCCTGGGTCCCAGCGGCTGCGGGAAAAGCACAATCCTGCGCCTGATCGCGGGCCACGCTCCGCAGTTTCCCGCGACGTCTGGCGAAGTTTTGTATCACGGGCAACCCGTGATCGCGCCCGGCCCCGACCGTGGCATGGTGTTTCAGGACTACGCCTGTTTTGACAACCGGACCGTGATCGATAACGTCGCCTTCGGCCTGGAGTGCCGCGGCGTGCCCAAGCGCGAGCGCACTGAAGCCGCTCTCGAGTGGGTCCGCAAGGTCAGACTCGATCCCGCGCGTGACGCCTACAAGTATCCACACCAGCTTTCGGGCGGCATGCGCCAACGCGTGGCGATCGCCCGCACGCTGATCCTGAAGCCGCAGGTCATTCTCATGGATGAGCCTTTCGGGGCGCTTGACCCGGCCACGCGCCACAACATGCAGGACCTGCTCGTCGAACTTTGGCGTGAGGTGCAAGCCACGGTCTTTTTCGTGACGCACGATGTGGCCGAATCCGTGTATCTCGGGGATCGTGTGTATATCCTCAGTAATGCGCCAGGCACGATCCTCCATCAGTTCCACGTGCTGGCACCCGACCGGCCCGCTCGTCAGATGATGCGCGAGAAGCCGTTCCAGGACACGGTGTTTCGCATTCGCGATATTCTGGATGCCCTGGAGGAGGGCAAAGACTGAGATGGCCAGGCGCGCTTCCTTTCTCGATTATGTGAAGAAAGCCTTCCTCTGGCACTGGAACCTGCTGGCCATAGGGGGCGGCGCGGCCTTTGCCTTGCTCTCCCATCAACCTAGTGTCGTTCTACCTCTCCTTGCGGCCGTGGAAATCGCGTATCTCGGATTGCTCACCACGAATCCGCGCTTCCAGAAGTCGGTCGATGCGCGCTCCGCGGCGACGCCGCCACCCCTCGACCAAGCACTGCTGATGCAGCGTGTCAAGAATGTGCTGAAGCAGGAGGCGTGGGAACGCTTCGAAGCCTTGCGCGAGCGATGTCTCGGACTGAACGCGCTTTCTCAGCAATTGCGCGGGCCGCAACCTTCGGGCTCCTCGCCTGTGTCGGACATGCAGACGGAATCCCTCGAAAGATTGCTTTGGATGTTTCTCAAGCTGCTCTACAGCCAAGACGCCATCCAGCAGTTCCTGCGGAGTACCAGCCGCAAGACACTTGAGGAGAGCATCAGCACCGCCGAGGAGGAACTGAAGAAAGCCACGGACCTCAAGCGAGGCGATAAGCTGATCCGCTCGATCCAGGACAAACTCGATACCCTCAAGCAGCGTTTGGCCAATTACAATCGCGTGGAAGAGAACCGCGAATTCATCGCCATGGAAATCGAGCGCATCGAGCAAAAGGTAAACGCAATCAGCGAGCTGTCGATCAATGCCCGCGATCCCAACGCTATCACCGCCCAGGTGGATGGTATTGCGGCGGGCATTTCCGCCACGGAAGAAGCCATGCGCAATCTGGACGTAGGCCCCGTGTTGGAATACGAGGAAGCACCGCGGTTGCTCCGCGAAACGCACTAGGATAACGATCCCCATGAACGATTCCCCCGCGCCCGTCTGGGTCGAGACGCTCAAGCAATCCTATCTCTCCGGGGCCGCCAGCATGTTTATCCTGCACGGCAACGTGTCGGATGCCATCGGCAGTGCGGACGGCCCTGCTTACGTGATGGAGCAGCCCGCGGACTTCATGGCGCGCCGTCTCTTCGGGGATTATGATCTGGTCCTTCATTACGACCTTGGCCGTGGCCTTCGCGCCTACGCCGCCAACGACCCGCAGCGTCTTACACGCATGCAGAGCCTGCTCACGCGCATCCTCGGCGCCGATGTCGAATTTCCGCGCGACCCCACACAGGCCTTGCGCATGATCGACCGTATCGTCTCACTCCTGCTAGTCAGCGAGGGCGATCGAGCGCGCAAGGTGGCTGTTATCCTTGACTACGCTGAGCTTATCTGCGGCCCGGATGAGCGCACCGGCGAGCACCTCGCTACGCTGTTGAACTGGGCCCGCAGCCCGGTCATTCGGCGCGTGAACCTGCTCTTCCTGCTCCTGACGGAGAGCCTTGCACAAATGAACCCGGTGCTTGTCCAGAGCGGCCACACCGCGGAGATTCACATACCCCTGCCCACCGAGGCGGAACGTAAGGAACTCATATCAAAGCTATTCAAGCGTCCGGACGCGGATGCAACGCGGCTCAGTGTTCTGAGCGCGGGTCTCACCCTCACAAATCTGCACAGCATGATGCGCACGGCCCTGGGCCAACAGGAGAAGCCGGCGCCGGATGCCGGATTCGTGAAAGAAAGCGATGGCGCCAAGGGTGCACATGCTCCAGCCAAGACAGACGACCACGTTCACCTCTCCGAGATTAAGAAGGCTCTCATGGAGGCCCAGTGTCCCGGGCTGATCGAATTCGTACGGCCCAGCGCCAACATGAGCATGGTGGCGGGCCACACGGCCGCGAAGGAGCGCCTTCTGAATGATGCCAGCCTTGTGCGCGATGGCCACCTTGACGCGATACCCATGGGCTATCTTATCTGTGGACCCGTCGGCGTGGGGAAGACCTTTCTCGCGTTGTGCTACGCGGCGGAAGTGGGCATTCCATGTCTGGTCATCCGCAACTTCCGCAGCAAATACGTCGGCGAAACGGAATCCAACCTCGAACGCATCCTAGGCGTTGTCCGCGAGCTGGGCCCAGTGGCCGTGATCATCGATGAGGCGGACGCGGCCGTCGGCAATCGCGGCGCTTCGGGCGACTCCGGCACCAGTGCGCGTGTATTCGCGCAGTTGGCAAGTCAGATGGGCGACACCCGCTACCGCGGCCGTATTATCTGGTTCCTCCTGACTTGCCGTCCCGATCTCCTCCCCATCGACCTCAAGCGGCAAGGACGCTGCGAAGAGCACATTCCGCTTTTTTATCCGCAATCCGCCGATGAATTGAGAGATATGTTTCTTGCGATGGGCAAGAAGCTGAAGCTGGGCCTCACGGCGGAATCCCTGCCGGACCTATCGGGCGTGCCCTCGCTCAGCGGCGCGGACATCGAAGGCGTCCTCACGCGCGCGCGCCGCGAGTCGCTTTTGCGCAAGGCTCCGCTCGACGCGGCCATCATCGGCGAAGTGCTCGGCAACTTCCGCAGCGTCCGCAGCACGCAACACGAATTGCAGTGGCTCGCCGCCATCATGGAATGCTCCGATCTGCGCTACTTGCCCGAAGATGTCCGCAAGGTCGCGGAGAAGCCCGAAGGCTTCGCAACCCTCGAACGCCGCTTCCAGGAACTCCTCGGCCCGGCCATCGACGAGATGTGAGTAGCCCAGACACGCATGTGGCGCCCTTGTGGAGTGCGGCGGCTTGCCGCTGCTTTCAATGAGCAGGCTTGCCTGCGGTTTTGCGCCGACTAACTGGCAAACTGCGAATCAACCAGACATAATCCCAGCATGAAAACCAATCACCATGTTATGACCGCAGCAATCGTTCTTGCGTTCGCCACGTTCCCACACGCCCTGGCGGAGCCCATTTCCCTCCAGCTCGAACCCGGCACTCTCCAGCTCTGCAACGATGACGTAGGCATCACCCTGTGGGGGCCTGCCACAGCGCCCACGCTGTCCGTGGGCAAGAGCGACGTTTGGGATCGGCGTCTACCCACGCCGCCCCAGCCGGTTCTTACCCTTGCACAGATCACCGAGATGGCCCACGCCGGCGACAAGACAATCCTCAACGGCGCCGCCTACTATTCCGTATACAATTCATACGACTGTCCTTGTCCGAAACCCGTAGGCCAACTCATTCTTCAATTGCCGTTTCTTGGGTCCGATGGCACCGTCGAAGTGGAGAACTCGCCGCGAAGTATCACGCTCCATGCGAAGAACGGCGCGAAGGATCTCGACCTGCGGA
>JADLCA010000224.1 GCA_020847495.1 Candidatus Hydrogenedentota bacterium
CTCGATTCAATTGTCGACCAAATCAACAACCGACCAAGGAAATGCCTCGGATACCGAACCCCCAATGAAGTCTTCCAGCAAGTACGTCTCCAACGCCTACTTGCACTTGGCTCTTGAATCCAGGGGGGGACGAACCCCAAGGCGTTTTTGGGGTCTCAGCTGATGGCATAAATGGTCCAATGAGCGGCCCGGATGCGCTATCGACGCGCAGGACAATCGATTGGGGCATGTGTGGATTGATAAAGGGCCTCTGAGATCAGAATAGCGGGCGAGTCGCCTGCGCTACACGTGACTCACTCGGATCTTCGTTAGAGACCCCGGGCGGTCACAATGATGAAAGGAGTTCTGTCATGGTAAGAGTCCTCAGGGTGTGCCTCGCGTTCGTTTCCGTGGTTCTCGTGGCCGCGGCCACAGTGGGCTGCGGGCCTCAGGACAAGCAGCCCGTGCCCGAAACACCCACGGCGCAGCCGGGTACTCCCCCGGAGACGCCGGTGGGCGAGGAGCCGCGGGCAGGTGAGGAAGCGGGGACGAGTGTCACGATAGACCCTAATGATTTCCCGATACCGGAAACCCCTGTTGGCTCTGCAAGCGGCCGGCGATAGATCCCACGGACGAACACGGACGAACACGAACCTGCACGGACAGGAGTGTGGATGGCCGCGCGTCGCCCGAGCGCGCAAGTCGTTGCATTCCTGCCCGTTGTACGCTAGTATGGCGTAAGGTGGTCATTGACCCAGCGGGTCCAGTGGGGTGGAGGACGTGTTATGCGGTACTCGGGCGACGAGCGGAGGCGTTACGCGCGCAGCCGCAGGGGCTTTCCGGCGGTTGTGGACGATGGCGGACCGGGGGTCCTGAATCACATCGACAACATCAGCGCCAACGGTGTGTTGTGCCATACAGTCAGGCCGCTTCCGCTGATGACCCGGATGAGTATCGCGCTGGAACTCCCCAAGCCCAACGCCCGTCGAATCGAGTGCGACGGTATTGTGGTGCGCTGCGATCCGCATGAAATGGGCGACGACCATTTCAAAATCGCCATCCTGTATACAAAGATTACCGAAGAAGACCGGGACGCCATCTCCAACTTCGTCCAACATGACCTCAATGCTGAGGCCCACTCCGAGAGCTGAAGCGCGTGCCAACCGAGACGCGCCAAGTGCTGGGCGGGCGTGACTCCATCCTTCTCGCGGCGTGCTGCGTTCTCCTCGGACTGACCATCGCCTATCCGGCCGTACGGCTGCTGTGGGAAGCAGCACGGGGATGGGAACTCCAAGCGCTTTACGCGAAATCTGGACTGGCCGCTCTCCGCAATACCATCTTCATCTCCTGTCTGTCCGTGTTTACATCGGCGGTCCTGGGTAGCGCTCTGGCCCTGCTGCTCACGCGGTACGCATTTCCTGGACGCGGGCTGTTGGCGGGGCTGGCCTACTTGCCGTTCACCCTCCCTCCGCTGGTGGGCACGGTGAGCTTCTACTACATTATCGGACGAGACGGTTTCGTGCCGCGCTTCCTCGAACAGTCGTTCGGCCTGGAAAACGCCTTTCTCCAGGGACCGGCGGCAATTCTCCTCATCCACACGTACTCGTTCTATGTCTTCTTCTACGCCATGGTCTCGTCGGCCATCGATACGCTCGACCGCTCGCAGATGGAGGCCGCACGGACCTTGGGCGCATCGCCCTTCCGCGCGTTTCGGGAAGTCACGTTGCCTATGCTGATGCCCGCGCTACGGGGCGCCGCCTTGCTGACCTTCATGTCGTCCGGCGCTTCATTCAGCGCGCCGCTGATCTTCGGCAACGATTACCCCATGCTCAGCGTGCGCATCTACGAGGAGCAGTCCGCGCACAATAGCGGCGCCGCGATGACCTTGACGGTCGTGCTGGCCGCGGTGTCGCTGCTGGGCGTGCTGGTGTTTCGCGCGCGGCGCGCGGCTGGCGGTGTCGCATCGAAGGGGGTGCGCACGCCGCTGCGCTCGCAGCGCGCGCGGCTCGCGGCGGGTGTGCTCGCCGGTATCTTCGCTCTCATACTGCTGACACCGCACCTGACCATCCTGTGGCTGTCCTTCGTGAACCACCGCGAATGGTACACGGAAGTGTTTCCCACGGTCTTCACCTTGGACAACTACCTCAGCATTCTGCGTGATCCCGCCTCGTTTGGTCCGATACGGAATAGCGTGTGGATGAGCGCGCTGGCCGCGTCAGCCACACTCGCCGTCGCGTTGCCCTGTGCCTATCTTGTGGCCAGGAAACGGCCGGGCGGGCGCTGGCTGAACGTGCTGGTCATGATCCCCTGGGCCTTGCCGGGCACGGTCATCGCGATCAATCTGATCGTGGCGTTCAATGAGTCGTGGGCGCCGCTTGCGGGCACCGTTTGGATTCTGCCGCTGGCCTATTTCGTGCGCAATGTGCCGTTGCTTACCCGCATGGCGGCGGCGGCCATCGAACCCTTTGATGCCACGCTGATTGAGGCTGGCCGGAGCCTCGGCGCCTCGCCTGCCTACTGCTTCCGTCACATTGTGACGCCGCTGCTGACTCCGGCAATTGCGGCAGGCACCGCCCTTGTTTTCGCCACGTGCCTGGGAGAGTTCGTGGCGTCGGTGTTGCTTTGGGTGCCCGCCAATATCCCCATCGCGGTGCAGATCAACGGGGCGTGGCGCGGCTCGGGGATCGGGACGGCGTTCGCTTACAGCGTGTTGTTGATGGCTCTTGTCGCCGCGACCTATCTGATTTCCCGGCGATTTGCATCCCGCATTCTCTAAGTGAGATGCTGAGAGTCCCATAAGGACACCCGTCGAATCATGAAGACACTGCTTTTCGGGGCACAGGCGGATTCGCTCAGGCCGTTGTTGGAGCGCCATCCGGACTTTGAACTCGTCGAGGCTGGACCTGAACTCGTGGTGTGTTATGGCGGAGACGGGACTCTCCTGAACGCCGAGTTGCGCTGGCCTGGCGTGCCCAAGGTGCCCATCCGCAACAGCCGCAGGGGTAACCGGTGTATCGCACGCCCGCCCGAGGAGGTCATCGAACGGCTCGCGGCCAAGCGGATGATTCGCACCGAGTTCATCAAGATCGAGTGCCGGTTGCATGTTGATGGCATGCAGAACCCCCGCCACGTGCTTACCGCCATGAACGAGTTCAACGTGCACATGGGGCACATAAACCTCGCCGTCCGGCTCAAGGTATGGGTGAACGACGAGCCGTTCGCAGACGGGGCGGAGATCATCGGCGACGGTGTCGTTGTCAGCACGCCCTTCGGAAGTACGGCGTACTTCAACCAGATCACGCGGGGGATCTTCTATGCGGGACTCGGCATCGCCTTCAAGAACATCACCGAGCTGACAAGCCACCTCGTCGTGCCGGATGATGTGACCATTCGCGTGCTGATCACGCGCGGGCCGGCCGTGCTGGCATATGACAACTGCCCGGACTACGTGCACCTCGAAGAGGGCGACACGCTTTTGCTAACCAAGCATATGCAACCCGCCACGGTGCTCACCCTGGAGCCCATGAGCCACCCCACGGACGCCTTTTAGGACGGAGTAGACGGAGTAGATCGTGTGGACCCGTGCGGACCCGCCTGGATTCATTGACTTTGGGCCACTACTGTGGCTAGGCTATACCCTAGCTTTAGAGAAAAGTAGGGCTGGGGCATCGGGCAGTGGGGGAACTGCCAACAATGAAGGGATTGCTCCTTATCGCCGTACCGGGTTTGCGGCACGGTCAGACGGGTTTATCCTGGCACATAATCGATGAGGGGAAACCTGTCTGCCGCAAATGGTGCATGCGTGCGCCGGGTGACCATTTCGCCTTTCGTTTTCGTCTCCATCTATCCACGGACTTCCGGATCAATAGTCTGACCTGCACACAGTTTAGGACAGGGTGAAGTAAGTAGGGGAGGAAACGCAATGAAACCGTACTCTCGACTTTCCCGCTTGTTTGCGCTCGCTATTCTTGTAACCGCCTTCGTTCCAATCCTCGGTTGTCCGACGCAGGACCAAGGACAACAAGCCCTACTGAACCGAGTAGACGCGCTTGAGGATGGGCTTGCGGCGGTCCAGTCAGAACTGGGTTCGGCCATGGCGGACCTGGCAACCGTGCAAGGGGCGTTGGCAGAAGCCCAGACAAAGCTCGCCCACATGTCCATTGAAGAAGGTGCTCTCAACGGCCTTAACGGACCCCACCTCATCATTGAGGGCTGCAACATCCACGTTCGCAGCGGCAGCGGCGACACGGAAGATGCCGAAGGGCTGACTGGACTCGGGAATCTCATCATCGGCTACAACGAGCTGCCCGATCCTGTCGTACATGGCCGCCTGGGATCGCACAATCTGGTGCTCGGTTCCTTCCATGAATACTCCTCGTGGGGTGGTCTTGTCGCGGGTTATCACAATGCCGTAACGGGGAGGTTTTCCAGTGCCAGCGGTGGCAGCTTTAACCTCGCCAGTGGGGACGGTTCCAGTGCCAGTGGCGGTCAGAACAACGAGGCCAGCGGGGGGATCTCGAGCGTCAGCGGTGGCTACTACAACGTTGCCAGCGGGGGCGCTTCTAGCATCAGTGGCGGTGGCTGCAATGAGGCCAGCGTCTGGGTTTCGAGCGTTTCCGGCGGAGGCTACAACGTTGCCAGCGGGACCGCTTCCAGCGTAAGCGGTGGCGACCATCGCAGTGCAACCGAAAATGCCAACTGGGCGGCGGGAAGTCTTTTCGAGGAGTATTGACTTCTGCTCGTCATGGGTTTTCCCAAACGTCACGGGCGCGGAAGACGCGCTCAAGATTCCCGCGCCCGTGCCAAGCGCTGCTGCCCGCCCGCCTAACCCGCCTTCAATCTACCCATTTACAAAACACCCGTAACGACCTATACTTCAATTGCGATTCTCGCGGGGGAAGCCGAGTTGCGTACCCGCTTGAGTAGTCACACAAGCGAGTCTATCTGATTCATCTCCTCAGCCAGTGAAGGTGCTTTGATCGCGATTCGCGTGTGCGCCGTCGCGAATACCCAATCTCGTGAAGTGCGTCGAGCCGTACACTTCAAACAGGAAACGGCCGGGGGAGCATCATGAGTACTTCAGGTTCTTCACACCACTCGCTCAGCAAGCCTCCAGACCCTAGGTTGACCGTACCGATTCTGCCGCGCACGCGTTTCAGGGTCCCTCGTTCTCTCCTGATCGCGGCCGTCGGTCTGGCCACGTTCACGGGCTGCCCACCCTCTACCGGCTGGGTCCGGCTCCACGGCGGGGAGAACAGCGACTATGGGTACGACATTCAACAAACCACCGACGGCGGGTACATCATCGCGGGAGTGACAAACTCCTTTGACACATGGAACGGCGACATGTACTTGTTGAAGATCGGTGCGAACGGCAACCTCGCATGGTACTACACCTTCGGCGCGACGAGCTACGATTATGGCTATGCTGTCGCGCAAGCCGACGACGGCGGCTACGTGATGGCTGGAGAAACAGACAGTTTTGGCGCGGGCGGCGAAGACGCGTGCCTCGTCAAGGTCGATTCAAGCGGCGACCTGTCATGGTTTCAGACCTACGGTACGGCGGAGGACGACGTGGCCTTCAGCCTGGCAAAAACCAGTGACGACGGATACATTATGTGCGGTTCCAGTGTCAACGGTCAGAACTCGACCGTTGACATTTATCTTGTCAAGACCGATGCCAACGGCAACGAAGATTGGTCACGCAGCATTGATTGCGGCGGCGACGAAGGGGGAAACAGCGTGGCCGAAACGGACAACGGCTATGTCGTCGCGGGTATACGTATGGTGATGGGCGACGGTTCCTCCAGCATCTCGATACGCATGTGCCTCGTCAAAACAGACCTGAACGGTAATTTCAAGTGGATGCAAGAGTACGGCGATTACTCCGCCGGCTATGACGTGATCGAGACCGCCGACGGCGGCTATGTGGTCGCCGGAGAGACCGATAGCTCACCGTTCGACGCAGTTGGGTGGTCCGACGGATTTGCCGTAAGAACGGACGCCCACGGTAACGTAGCATGGACGATCATCCGTGATATCCGGGGCGAGTCCTGCTTTTTGAACTCGGTGAAGCAGACCAGCGACGGAGGATACGTCTTCGCTGGAAAAGAGGGCACGTCCGCCCTCCTGCTTAAAACGGACGAAGACGGCACGGAAATGTGGTCACGCCGCTTTAACGGACTGCGCTCCATCTCGTCTGAGGCTTGCGCGGTGGTGGAATCCTCGCTCGGCGGCTACTGTTTCGCCGGCTCCCAACACAACGACACGGAGGACCCCTATTCCGTCTACGTCGTGAAGACCGACGCTCGCGGCAACACCGGACTCCCGCTCCCCGTAACCTTGCCGTAACGTGCGGCGTCAACAGCTCGGACGCGTTCTGGGCCGCGCACACAGCGAGGTCAGATCCCTTGTTTCGCTGCGGAGATAGGAATCTCGGCGCACAAAGCCTACGCGAAAAACGCGGTCAGTCCCATTCAACTGCCGTTCTGGTGTTGAATGATTGGGGCGGCATGCGGTATGCCATTCGCAGGTGGGCAGGAGCGCCCCGCGCTTTCGCAACCCCGAAAGGAGCTTTGATCTGATGTGCACAGTGAGGATGATGTGGATCGCTTGCCTTCTGGTGATGTGCGCCGCGGCGGGCGCGGCCGAACTCGCGGCTCAAGCGGCGCAGGAGAAATCGCAGGCCCAGTTGGACTGGGAGGCCAAGCTGGGGCCGAGCCAGGTGGGACAGCCGGGGTTTGAGTTTGTCGTTGAAGACCCGAGTTTGCCGCGCGTTTTGCTTATCGGCGATTCGATTTCCATCGGGTATACAACTGCCACGCGCGCGCTGCTCCAAGGCAAAGCCAATGTGCTGCGCATACCCGCGAACGGCGGACCCACCTCGCGTGGGCTGGAGTTCCTGGGCCAATGGCTGGGCACCGGCAAGTGGGATGTGATTCACTTCAATTGGGGCCTGCACGATCTCAAGCGCCTGAAAGACGGCAAGATGGATATCGCGGCGCAGTGGCAGGTCAGCGAGGAACAGTATGCGAAGAATCTCGAAACGCTCGTGCAGCAACTGAAAGCCACGGGCGCGCGGCTCATCTGGGCCAGCACGACGCCGGTGCCTGAAGGCGCGAACGGCCGCATGATAGGTGATGAGGTAAAGACGAATGCCATCGCCGAGGGGATTATGAAGAAGCATGGCATCCCCATCGACGATTTGTACGGGTATGTGTTTCCCGTGCTGAGCCAGAACCAGAGACCACGCGACGTGCATTTCACGGAGGAAGGCTCGGCATTCCTCGCGAAAGCGGTTGCGGCGAGCATCACGGAGGCGTTGGAGGCGCCTGTCTGGCCGCCTGCCGCTCCGAAGTAGCCGGCGCGGTCAACGGCCGAGCACCGTTTTCATGCTTTCGCAAAGGGCTTGGAGTTGATACGGCTTCTGGATAACTCCGGCGAGGCCCTGGCCCGCGAAGCGCTCCGCCGTTTCCTGTTGGTCATACCCGCTCGATAAGATGACCCGCACGTCTGGATCGAGGCGGCGCAGCTCCTGAAACACGGTCTCGCCGCTCATGCCGGGCATGTTGAGATCGAGCAGCACGCAATCGATGCGGGGACTGAACTCGCGGTAGATGCGGATTGCCTCGTCGCCGCTGGACGCGGCCAGCACAGCGAACCCTAGCTTCTCGAGCATGCGCTGAACCAGGAGCCGAATGCCCTCCTCGTCGTCGACAATGAGGACGGTGCCCGAGCCGCTCCATGGTTCGGAGACGAGGGTGGCGAACTCATCCTGCTCCGTGGCATGTGGCGGCGCGGCGGGAAAGAGCACGCGCACGGTGGTCCCTTGACCCTGGGCCGAATGGATTCTGATGGCGCCCCGGTGTCCCCGCACGATGCCGAGGACCGCGGCCATCCCGAGGCCGCGCCCCAGGAACTTGGTCGTGAAAAACGGCTCAAACATTTTGCGGCGGGTTTCATCGTCCATGCCGTGGCCTTGGTCCGTGACATCCAGGTAGGCGTACAGGCCGGCGGCCAAGGGTTCCTCGTAGCCTACGAGCACGTCGGGCACGGTCTGCGCCAGGTAGGCGGTTGAACACTCCACGGATCCGGTGGCCACGGCGATCTGGCCGGCTTCATCGATCTTGTAGGCTTCCGCCGCGTTGGTAATGAGATTGATCAGAACTTGCTGGATTTGGAACTGGTCACCCTCGATGAGAGGGACCGGGCCTTCCGACACGAGTTGGATAGCGATGCGCTTCGGGATAGTCGGCGCAAGTAAACCGGCCACATCCTTCACGAGGCGGTCCAGCTCGATGGGCATGACAATGAACTGTCCTTTGCCCGAGTAGGCCAGCATCTGCTTCGTCAGGGATGACGCCCGGCGGGCGGCCTTTTCGATGCCTCGGAGAAACGCGCAGACCGGCGCGTCGTCACGCACTTCTTGCTTCGCGAGATCCACGTTTCCCAGGATCGCCATGAGAATGTTGTTGAAATCGTGGGCGATTCCTCCCGTCAGGACGCCGAGGCTTTCCAGTTTCTGCGCGTGCAGGATGTGCGCCTGCAGCCGGCGGTGTTCTTCTTCTTCACGAAGGCGCTCCGTGAGGTCACGGAGCAGGAGCAAATTGCCTGAAGGCTGGCCTTGAGACGTCTCCAACGGCGTCGTGCTCACTTCGACGCAACGCGGCAATTGCCCTGGATGGTAATGGGGCTTGGAATGCAGATGCTTCACTCCGCGCGGAGTGTCCTCGATGACATTCCAGGGCGCCAGCACGCTTGCCGTCGGAAGACCGGCCACGTCGCGTTCGATTCCCAGCAGCTTGGCCGCCGCGGGATTCAGATCGATGACGCGGGCGCTGGTATCCTCGATGAGCACACCCTCGCTCATGCTGGACAGGACGGCATCGTACACGACAGGCGTGATTTGAAACAGGTGCGTGCGGAAGGCCCCCCAGACCAGGCATAGCCCCGAGACGGTGAATGCGAAGGGCGCCAGGTCGAAACCCTGGATTGGGGTAAGCCGGGTCACATAGAGGATGTTGCCTAACAAGGGGAGTATGGCGCCCGCGACGAGCGCCGCCATTTGGCCCCGGTACAGCTTCGCCGATCGGTAGGCGGTGTTGATGATGTGGGCGGAGCCCACAATCATCAGGGCGTACGAATAGACCGCGAGACACAGCACGGCGGGACCGTGCTCGTAACGGACCAGGCCCCATGGATTGCCCGGCAATGGACTCACGCTCACCCAGGCGAGGTGATGGAATTCGTTGGTCCAAACCAGGAGGGCCGTCAGCCCGGGAATGATCCACAACGCGCGAATCAGGTTGGTACGCTTGGCATCCGTGTGCTGCGCGTAGTTCAGCGCAAAGAGCAGCCACAGCGGTCCAGCGTTTGGAAAACTCAGGTACTGAACTTTGGACCAGAAAATCTTCGCGGCGATGCTGGAGCTGGCCAACTCGAACGCGACGGTGAGCGCGTAGGCCGCCATGCAGAGCATAAGAGCGGAGAAATACCGGCTTCCGCGCGTGGATTTGTTGGCCCACGAGTACCACGCGAGAAGACAACCGAACCCGGAGCTGAAGACCAGCATGGCACCGGCGATGACTTGCAGCAGCATAGCCCCTCTTTCGTGTTCGACAAGTCTCCAACGCCATCCTGACACGTTGCCGGATTGGCGCGCAAGAGAGCCGGGCTGTGCGCGGGAGAATTCTCCGCGTCAGGGGCGCCCGGCGTGGACGAGGCGCGCTCCAGTCAGCCGAACCGGGCCCAGGAGCCCCGCAAGCTGCGCGCGCCACGGCTCGTCGCCCCCGATGTCCTTGGTGCGCGGCACGTCATTCGTTCTGCAGAAGCGTTGTACCTCGGGAAGCAAGAGGTCGCCGCTCAGGCGGTTGATCCACATGTTGGTCACATCGACTTCAAGCGCGTTATCCCCCGCCACGGCGGCTTCCGTAATGTCCACCCGGAATGGCTCTTTCCAGAGGATGCCGAGAGACTTGCCGTTGAGGCGCACTTCCGCGAGATCGGCGACGGCCCCCAGATCGAGGTACAGCCGGTGCCCGGACTCCAGCAATGCCGGAGCCACCTGGAGCACCTTCTTGTACGTGGCCTTGCCCGAAAAATACTTGATTCCTTGATCGGCGTCGTCGGCCCATGAGTGCAGCGAATCGAATACGGCCATCGGCGGAGCACCCCATTTCTCGGGGAAATGGAGTTCCCAGGCGCCGGGTACGACTTGCGGCCCCGAGATACCGCTGACCTGCGCCTCGAAACGCGCGCCGTCTGACATGACGACACGGTAAGCACCATCCACCCAGGCGAGAAGGTCCGCCGCTGTCTGGGTGCAGGCCACGACTTCAGCGGGCGGCGCGCCGCTCGGGCCGGTCACACGAGCGACGGCGGTATGTCCGTCTTTCCCGTCGTGAGGCCGAAACACAATGAAGGTGGCCGCGCCCGGCGCAAGACTGAGCGGCACAGACGTGCCGCCATCGTGCGCCGTATACGTCCATAGACGGCGAATCGCCCCCGAGTCTGGCGACCATTCTTCGGGGCTCTTGTCAGTCACTCGAAAGACGCAGTCCGCGTTGGCCCATGAACTGGAAGGGTTGCGCACGAAGTACACGTCCGTGTCGCCCACACGGCGGTGGATGTAGTCGAGTCCCGGCTCCCCACTCGTCGAGGCATACTGGAAATCCTCGATCAACCCCGCTTGCCTCAACACGTCGCGCGGGCTGACTCCCCAGTGCACAGTCCCCTTTCCATACGAATTGCTGGTGACGCTATTGCCGTCGCAGGGTCCCCACAGCGACGCGGCCAATTCTTGCAGGCGGCGGGATTTCTCTTCGTGGTCGAGGAGGCCCGGCACGGTCAGTGGTTTGGGACCAATGATCGTGGCGCCGGCCTTCACCATGGATTCGATCTTTTCGAGCACTTCGAGCGGCATTTGGGATTGGTCGCGCAGCATGAGCGCGGCATAGCTCATGCCGTCGGGCAGCGCGATGCGGCCGTCCTGAACGGACATACGATTGAGAATGACATCGCTGTTTACTACATCGTAGTCATAGCCCTTGCCCAAACCCTCCAGGAGGGGCTTTCCGGGCACGTCATGGAATTCGGGATAGAAGTTGGGCGCTTGATCGCCGTAGAAATAGCAGACGTCCGCCACGAACTTGCCTTGCTGAAGCATGTAGGAACAACGCGCCAGGTAATCTATGAAGGGCCGCGCCTGTTCCCACCACGTCACACGCGGGTTGATATCGGCGCCCGCGTGGTAAGCTCGCCCGGGGATGCCCGCCTCTTCCGGGCTGTGGACGAACCCGTGAAACGTGATGCGGTTGAGGCCTTCGCAGAAGGCGCGGTCCGCCGCCTGCTTGAAGATGAAGGGGCTGTCCTTCCAGCGCCGCCACGTCGTGAACGATTCCGCATCGACGATGGGTTTGCCGTAGATGTGCGACGCGCTGGAGATTTCTTTGACGAGAAACATGTTCCGGTGGCGAATCCAGAACTCGCCGCGCGGCACATCGACATTGCCCAGAGCTTTCAGCGCGTCCACGGGGCAGGTGGCCCAGATGGGCGGCCCCGGACCTCCCGCCTCGCCGTTGAATTCCATGCCGTAGCGCCGCAGCATCTCGCTGCCGGTCGTGTAATGGCTGAAGATGAGCAGGTCGCTGACCGCTTTCTTGTAGTCGTAGAGGAAGCGGCCCGATTCGTCGGCGCTCTGAATAGTCCAGCCCGCCAACACGGGGAGCCATGGAGTGGGGTCGTAGCCAATGTGGGATTGGAAATACTCGACAAAGTCATCCGTCCACTGAATGCCCGGTTCCAACTCCATGCTGTCGACTTCAAAGTACTTGAGGCCCAACTCGGCGGCGTTCTCTGGCGTTACACCCAAGCGATCCAGCATGTATTGGAAGTGCATGCGCGTCGCGTCGGGATCGAGGAAGTCGATGAGCAGTCCGTCCGAGTTCGGGCTGGGTGCGATCAGCGTCTGGCCGTTGTTGGTACACACGAAACGGAGAATCGTCCAGGGTCCCGCGGGCGCGTCCCACTGCAACGTGCCTTCGGTCGTGTGATCGCTCAGATTGAGAACGGCGGAGGGCCCCGCGATGACTTTGTCCGCATTGCCGGGCACGGCAAGCACGGCCACATCGCGGTGATAGAGGGGAAGGCCGTCAGGCCCTTTCGGGCACTTCTCCGGGACCTCCGGGAAGGGGAGCGCCTGGTTAATGGCCGCCGGTCCTTCGACGGTGATCGTGGCTACATACACATTCTTGCCGGCCCATTCAGGCGTGACCCAGGACCCGCCCGCGTTCCAGCCGCTGGACGTGACGAGGCCGAGTTCGAGGCCCAGTCTCTTGGCTTCCTTGAGGGAGTGGTGAATGGCCTCGACGGATTCCGGGCCCAGGAAGGCCGGACCCGCGGGTACCATGCCGTTTGGATTGCGCAAGGCGCCGGTATCCCACATCTCGCCGCCGCCCATACCTTTGGCATGCATCTCTTCGAGATCGCGCGTGAGCTGCTTCAAATCGACGGCGCCGTTGACCCAGTCCCAGTATGCCCTGGGCCGTGCGGACAGCGGAGGATTGGCAAACGCATCCGGGCTGATGGAATCGCCGGCTTCCGATCTCGCGAACGGGGAAGCGAACAGCACAGCTAAACCGGCTGCAAGCAGATGGTAGGACGGCCTCTTTCCCCGAAGATGATACGATCGATTCATGGTAGTCTCCCCGTTGGAGGTGCATCTGTCGTGCGATGTCTTACACCTTCAAACCCACGGCGCGCATCAGTTCGAGAGCATTGCTCTTCTGCACCACGCCGGGTCGCATGCGATAGTCAAAGACGAGTTTGCCGTTTTCGAGATGGTCTTCGAAGTGCACGTTGGCTGCCCGGGCGCCGAGTTCATCCGCCGTCTTGGCGAGGGCCAGGTCGTGTGTCGTGA
The DNA here is from genome assembly GCA_020847495.1 of Candidatus Hydrogenedentota bacterium. GTDB lineage: Bacteria > Hydrogenedentota > Hydrogenedentia > Hydrogenedentales > SLHB01 > JAHDWY01. Next base: position 12,896 of record JADLCA010000224.1, read on the forward strand.
CAAGCCCAATGGCGCCCGCGTCGAGCAGGCCGCGCACGATGGCGTCCGCGCCGATTTTGCGATCATGCGAGTTGGTGCCGTGAAGGATTTCGTCCAGCAGGAACAGCAGCGGAGACGGGAGCGACGCGAAGGCGACCAACTTGCGGATCTTGCGAATCTCGGCGTAGAACCGGGAATCTCCTTTCTGGATCGAGTCCTGAATGCGCAGGGTCGCCCCGACCATCATCGGGCTCACGCGCATGCGCGCCGCGCACACAGGCGCGCCGGCCAGTGCGAGCACGGTGTTGATGCCCACCGTGCGGAGCAGCGTGCTCTTGCCCGACATGTTCGATCCGCTCACGACGAGCAAGCGCAACTCGCCCCCGAGTTGCACGTCGTTTCGCACGCACGTGGCATCGGGAAGGAGCGGATGACCGATTTGCTCCGCCTCCAGCCAAGGTTCCTGCGCGACGACCTCGGGGAAAGGATAGTCGGGGTGCTCGTAGGCGAATGCGCCGAGGGCACCCAAGGCTTCGAGGTCGCCCACGGCCTGAAGCCAGCTCTGGACGAGCCTGCCGTATTTCAGGCGCCATGCTTCGAATGCATACGCGAAGTGGACATCCCACAGCAAGAGGATGGCCACAGGAGCGAAGAGTTGATTTCCCCGCGCTTCATACCAGGTGAGCAGGCTGTACAAACGCGCAATGGATTCGGAAGCGCGCAATCCATCATGAACCAATAAGTCTTGCACGCGCCGCAGACGGTCACAGGAGAAAGGTTCCCGCTCCAGACGCGCCAGCACTCCGGCTAGCACCTGAAGTTCGCGCCCCGGTTCTTCGAGGGCCTTCAGCACGGCGCGAACGCGGGGCCGCGTCAACCGATTCAGCAGCCATATCGCGATGACCGAAACCATGAATGGAATCGGGCCGATCCCTAGAAAGGCCCAACCGGCCACACTCGCCACGGAGAGTACGGCGATGGCATGCGCCGTTCGCAAGGCAGCCCGAGATTGAAAGAAAGCTGGAGCGTTCGCCCATTCTACAACTTGCTCCGGCAGGACCCCGCGGCGCACATCCGTCCCCAGAAGTGCGAGTTCTTCCCGCAGGTCCAGACGCAGCCGCAGTTCCTCGACAGCGGCTTGGCGCGCCTTGACCCCGTCCGGAGCTGCAGGCATCAGAAGCCAGTTGGCGAGAGTGCGTTCGCCGGCCCGGGTTCGCGCGGTGCAGAGCAACTCGAACAGAGACCCCTTGCCAAAAAGGTCGAGGTCGGCGGCATGGAGATGTTCCGGCGGTGCCAAGTCTTCGCCGCTCAAGCCTTTGCCCATCCAGAGTCCATCCAGCCGCGCGAGGCACTGTTCGTAGAAGGACGCGGAGTCTTCCGCTCGTTTCCGGGCGCGCAGGGCCCGGTCGTGGACCAGCAACAGGGTGGCGAAGATGGCGGCGGCCACAAAGAGCCACAGGGCACTTATCCACTGTGCCCAGAACGACATCCACGCCGTGATTATCGCCGCGGCGAAGACCGCCAGGCGCAGGTTTGCGAAGAGGTCGCAGCGGCGTGCCAAGGTGGACGCAGTCGCCCGCCGCGCGGCCAGGCGCGCTTCATACTCCGTACGGGGGGTTGCGTGCTGCATCATCGCGCAACTATAGCACAGGCGCCCGGTGCGGCGCGCCGCCGAATGTGCGATAATAGGGCCGTCAGGAAGGAGAATTGGGTTCGATGGCGCAACGGGACGAGATACCCCATCTCATCCAACTGCTGGAAGACGATTCCGAAGTGGTTCGCGAGCAGGTGCTTCGCGAGTTGTTGTCTTTTGGCCCCACCTTGGACGATGTGCTGCGCGAGCTGGAAGATCAGTTGACACCCGCCCAACGCCATCTGGTCATGCAATTGGTGACCAGTCAGATTGCGGCGGACGCCCGGCGCGCGGCTTGGCGTCAGTGGCCTTCTCTTCCGACGAGGCGCGCGCAGCTCGAGAAGGCCTTCGACCTGCTGGCCCAGTTTCAGTTTGGGTGGGCGCCGCCCGTGCGTGTGGCGGAACTGCTGGACGAGCTGGCCGACGCGTTCCGCTCCACAGGGCATTCGCGCGACGCCATCGCGTTGAACCGGTATCTCTTTGCCTCAAAACGTCTGCAAGGCGACCAGGACGATTACTACAACCCGATGAACAGCAACTTGATCTACGTGCTCCAGGAGGGGAAGGGCCTGCCCATCAGCCTGGTGTGTATTTTCATGCTTGTGGGCGAACGGCTCGGCATGCGAATCGAGGGGTGCGGCGTGCCGGGACACTATCTGGCGCGCGCGATCGTCAACGGCCAGGATGTCTATATCGATTGCTTCAGCGAGGGCCGCCTGTTGACCCAACGCGAGGTGGAGCAGTTGCGGGGCCGACTGTTCCCCACGTTGACCCACCTGCTCACCGAAGTGCCGACCGCCACGGATATTGTGCGGCGGGTGCTGCGCAACTTGGTTAACGCCTACGAGATGGCCAATGAAACCGAGATGAGCGCGCTCATGGCCCAACTGCTGGAAGAGGTGCCCGCCGCGCAGTGAGCGGAATGGGAAGTATGGGAATTATGGGAAGTATGGGAGTTATGCGAAGGATGGGGACGAGCGATTCGCTCCCCGCGCGCGGGAGGGGGGGCAGCGACTTTCATGGCTCCCATGATTCCCATACTTCCCATGATTCCCATCCGGCTCTTGCCGATGCCACCCCGTCGCTTATTGCTGCTCCTCAGTGACACCGCGGCCCCGCCTGCGGCGGGAGGCCTGATAGGCCAGGCCCCTGGCATTGATGATGATGTCTGCTTCAATGCGTTCCCAGCGATCACGGTGTGGTTCCACCACGCAATAGGCGAACTGCCGCCGCGTTTCCTCCTCGACGCGCTCGCGGCAGAAGGCCTCGAGGGCCTCGCCCTCCCACTCCGAGTTTGCCGCGTCAATAAGGATCTGTTCCAAGGCGTCAATCGATTGAACGAGTTCGAGTGCGGCCTCATGCACCTGCTCGATCATCCCGAAGTGGGAGACGTAGACGCGCTCCGCGCCGGTGTCGAGGATGCGGGCTACAGTGGCGCGCGCCTCGTCCGGATCGAACTCGGTCGGTGTGCTTGAGCATGTGATGAGGGGACGCGTGCCGGTTTGCAGGGCCGGATAGTACAGGCCGAAGCAGTCGCCTGCGAATACTCCATTCGAGCCGGAGTCGTGGATGCAGATGTGGTGCCGCGCGTGGCCGGGGGTATCGAGAAAGCGGAGCGTTCGCTCTCCAAAGACCAGCGTCTCGCCATCCTGCACGGTGCGCACGCGGTCCGCCGGGACGCCTTCCACTTCCCCGTACAAGTGGCGAAAGACGGCTTCGCCATAGACTTGCGTGGCGCTCGAAACGAGCCGCTTTGGGTTGATCAGGTGCCGCGCCGCGCGGGGATGGCACAGCACGGTCGCGTTGGGGCACTGCTTCAGCAAGGCCGCCGTGCCGCCGGCGTGGTCCAGATGCACGTGCGTGATGATGAGATACTCGACGGATTCGGGCGAATGCCCGCCGGCTTCAAGCGCGGCCATCAGCAGAGGCACGGCGCGGGACGTATTGTTGTCCACGAAGAGCGCGCGGCCGCTATCACACAGCAGATACGCCGCCGCGATTTCAGGGCCCACATACTGGCAGTCCACGGTGGTGATGGATTCGGAGATCTTCTTCACCGTGGGCGCGGCTTTCCGGCGGCGGCGCAGATGGCGTCGAAGAGGTTAGAAACGGGCTCGATCCCGAAGTCGTCGAAGTTCTTGGGGTTGGCCCAGAACTCCTTGAGCCGCCCACGGCCTTCGCGCTCGTACATCAGGATCTTCATCATCATCTGGGCTTTGTCGAGGCCGCGGATGAGGCGGGCTTCAGGCGTGCGCGGGTCCATTAACTCTCGGTGGTACTCCGCGTAGCGCTCGGGGAACCCCTCGAACAGGCGTTCAAAGATCGACTGTTCGGCCTGCAGCTTGGCCTCTTTCAGATACCGGTCGCCCGCAGGCATGGGAATGTCCATGAGCCAAGCCTCCGGCACATCGTGGAGCAGGGCCATGGTGAGGACCTTGTCACGATCGAAACGATCCGGGTATTCGTCCACGAAGAGCAAGGCCATGACGGCGACGAAATGGCTGTGCGCGGCGACGGATTCGGGTTCGGTCACGCCGCGCAGCACGTAGCCCGCGCGCGCGATGCGGTCGAGCGGATGAATCTGCTCGAAGAGGGCGAGGACTCGTTGTTCGAAGGCGCCCATGGGTGCCGGTTATCTTGGCAGGCCGTACACGCGTGGCGCCTACAACAGCGAATCGCGAAGGCAGTCGTCGCGCAATGCCAAGTACTCCGCCAACATGGCTTCGGCGGCTTCCATGTCGAGGCCGAGCATGCGCAGGGGTTCCTCGATGCGGATCAGCAGCTCGCGATTATCCTCGACGGTCTGCCCCATGGTCTCGGACAGTTGCGTGGCGATGGAGACGATGGCGACGTTGTCCTTGGCGTCGACGGCGAGGTCCGGGCGATGGTGGAAGCGGATCGGCTCCGCGATCTCGATGGGCAGCCCCCAATGGGCGGCGAGCAGATGCCCCGCTTCCATGTGGGAAAGTCCGATGAGTTCTTCTTCCGCGGCCACGAGACTTTCTCCGCCGAGACTCTGGTCGATGCGGGCGTAGGTGTCTGGCATAACCTCCGCGAGAACAAGCCGGCCGATATCGTGCAGCAAGCCGCCGGAAAACGCGCCGACCTGACGCTTGCGGCCGCTGGCCTTGGCCACGATGCGGGTCGCCGCGGCGCAGCACATGGACGCGACCCAAAACGCGCGGTAATCGAGCGCCTTGGACTTTTCAAAAATGTTGACCACGGCAACCGACAGCACGATGGAGTAGGTCTCGCGGAGGCCGAGCAGCGAAACGGCGAGGGCCACGTCATCGACGCGTTGGGGAAATCCGTAGGCCGCCGAGTTCGCCACACTGAGGACCTTGGCCGCGATCGGCGGGTCAAGCACGATGATGTCCGCCACGTCGCGCACCGAACTGAGCGGATCCAGCGTCGCCTCTTGCACGCGGCGCACGGTCTCCGGTAACGCGGGCAGGGAGTCGATCTGGCGGATCATGGCCGCGACGTTGGCCAGCTTGATACTGGAATTGAGTCCGGCGACATTGGGCTCCACCACTTCGGCGTCAGGCATGTCGCCATACTCGGGGCCATAGTAGCGATCGATGGCGGCACGAATGTCGTTTGGCGCGCAGAGCAACGGCTTTACCCGGAGACCGGTGCGTTCTTCGATATCCTTGACCGTGGCGGAATCGAGAGGACAGACCATGCCCACGGTCAGGAGCCGGCCCAGCCGGTCGATGGGGAAGATCTCGTGCTTGACCGCCATTTCACGGGGGATCAATCCGATGAGTTCGCGGGGGATTTCGTACTTGGAGAGGTCGATGCTCGCCACCCCGGGCTGCCGGGCGAGAAAAGACACGAAGGCCTCGGCGTTCAGATAGCCAAGCGAGATGAGCGTCTCGACGATCTTCCCGCCTTTCGCGGCCTGCAACGCGAGTCCCTCTTGAAGCTGTTCTTTCTGAATCAGGCCCGAGTCGACCAACAGTTCACCGATGCGCCGCTTGGCCATGGTGTCAATCTGGCGTTGCGCGGCCATGCGGGAGGCGGAGGGCGACGTCACTGAGCCGGGTCTCGGGGACTGCTGTCCTGGGACCCTTCGCCGGTCATCATTAATGGGTGTCATGGATTGGTCTACCTTCGACGGTCACCAGCGGCCACTGTATGCCGACAGGATATCATACAATCCTGTCCTTCCCCGAGTTTTTCTTGCGTGACAAGCAGCATGACTTAGGAACTGCATTTTAATGAGGCGCTCTCACCCCGGTCAAGACGCACACGCGGGTAATTGCACCAGAACTGCCCAGTTCGTTACCGCAGCAACATTCGGTTGGCATCGCCTCGCTTTGGGAACCAATTCGAGTCGAGAGTGATTCACAGTGAGCTGAGCCGAAGTGAGATATGCTCTGACAGTGGTCCCCAGGCTCACCGGTGAATCGGCGGCGTCGAGCCGCCGCAATGGCCTGAAGGGCCTGGGTACTCCTGGCCTTGGGTTGGCCCGCGGAATTGCCCAGGGTCAGCACGCGGCACAGGAGTTCTGAAAGGGATGCATGGCTCAAGGTTCAATGAGATGAACGGTGTGCCTTTGAGATTGGCGACCGGAGGGCTATGCAACCCTTTCAGGGTAGGGAAAATAGTTATCCCGAATACCCAGGGTAGGCCTACGCTGCGCTTCGGCCAACCCTGGGCTTTGAGTACCCTGGCCCTTCAGGCCACAAGACTGTGTTCTGTATCCGGGGTCACGGTTACGCGGTGCCGATCGATTCCCGGTGCGCCCACACTTTTTCAAAGGCCTTGGCGTATTGCTCGACCAACTCAGGCTGGTCGGACGTGAAGTACGCGACCTGGATCGCCTTCTTGTTGGCCTCGTCGCAGCCGGGGATGGAGTCCGCCGCCGGCAGCACCGGCATGTGCCGCCACCACTGGGATTCGGAGAATATCGGATACGTGTGCAACAGCTTCCACGAGTACTCGAGGACATCGACGCCTTCGGCCTGCAGCGCCTTCACGGCGTTGGCGCGCGACATGCCCGCTTCTTTCTCGTCGATGAACAGGAGGTTCTTCGAGTAGTACACCCGTTTCGATTCAGGACGCGCGTACGGTTCGCTGAGACCCGGTAGTTGCGTGATGCGATCGTTAAGGCTCCGCACCTGGGCGCAGCCCGCGGCGTTCATCGCGTCGAGCTTGGCGAGCTGCATGCGCGCGAGGATCGCGGACACTGGATGCATGCGCAGCTTCGAGCCGAACGCCGTCCCCTGGTATTTCCGGTACGCGCTATCTTCGGGGAACGTGTTCGGGAGGTCGTAGTTGCCGTAGGTAACGGCGCGCTCGTAGTCGGTCTGGTTCTTGTACATGGCGATGCCGCCTTCGATGGATGGCAGCGGTTTTGTGCCCTGAAGGCTGAACCCGGAAATGCGGCCCCAGTTGCCGATAATCACGTCGTTGATGCGGGCGCCGTGGGCATGGCTGGCGTCCTCGATCACGTCCAAGCCGTGTTCTTTCGCGAAGGCGTCGATTTCGGGCATGTCGCAGGGCAAGCCGTACCAATGCACGGGCATGATTGC
>JADLCA010000225.1 GCA_020847495.1 Candidatus Hydrogenedentota bacterium
ACTACGACAAGGCCAAGGTCAAAGGGGTCGAATGGGCCGCGGGCTATTTCAACGAATGCATGAATGGCTTCGAGTACCAGGCCGCGGGGCACATGGTCTGGGAAGGCCTCGTGCAAGAGGGCTTGGCGGTCACGCGCGCAGTGCACGATCGGTATAGCGCATTGCGCCGCAATCCTTGGAACGAAGTCGAATGCGGCGATCACTACGCGCGTTCGATGGCCAGCTACGGCGTGTTCCTTGCGGTGTGTGGATTCGAGTATCACGGACCCAAGGGGCACATAGGCTTCGCGCCGCGCCTCACCCCGGAGAAGTTCAAGGCAGCGTTCACCTGCGCCGAAGGCTGGGGCACGTATCAGCAGACTGCGAGCGATTCAATCATGGAAGTGAAGATAGAGGTGAAGCGCGGCGCGCTATCCGTGAAGACGCTCGCGCTGGCGACAACGAAACAGCCGGCCGCAGTGACAGTGACCGCCGCCGGACGCACGGCGGGCTGCAAATATCAGATCGAGAATGGACGCTTACTTATCACGCTGGCCGAGCCAGCACAGATACAAGGCGGCGAGATACTGGCCATCGTCGTCTCATAGTCAGACACAGCCTGATAGAAGATGGGTCCCCGCGCTTGGCGCGCTTTCGAGCGGCGGCTTGCCGCTGCTCTTCTTCAGGAGAGGCTTCTCAGGTCCAGACTCAATGTTTGTTGCAGCGTTGACCTCACGTGCTGTGTCGGTGCTGTAAACTCGCAGGCAAGCCTGCTCAGGAAAAGCAGCGGCAAGCCGCCGCACTCCAAAGTATGCGCATGTGTGGCTGCTGAGATGGTGTCTGCGTGGCTCATCCGTGAGTCAGTCGACGCTATCCCCGATCTGTCCGCGCGTAGGTAAACAGCGCGGAGCCGGGACGCAATCCGATTTCCACAGGGATGCCCTGATCCATCAATTCGCCGCCTGTCATCACGCGCGGCTGGTCTGGGGCGTCGAGGTCGGTCACCGTGTATTGGGCGGAGCGGTCCAAGCCGCGCAGGGCAAGATCCGCGGAACGGTAGATGCTCCCTTCGCGGCGGAACACCTGCACCATGCCTTCGCCAATTTCAGGCCGGTCGAATTGCCAGCCAATCCAGTCGCTCCGGTCGAGGCTGTACGGCGTGAGCGGATAGAAATCGCCCGCGTAGTTGGGCGCAACCTGCTTCCATTGCGCGGTCAGCCTGCGGAGTTCATCGTAGTTCAGGTCCGTCCGGCGCGCATCCCACAGGCAATTCGGATACGGTGTCATCATGCTGCGGAAGAGATACGCATCCGCCTCCTTCACCCCGGTGCCATGGAAGGGAATCCAGGAGGAGATGCCGTAGGTGCAGCCCTGCGTGCCGATGGGTTCCATGATGTAGTCGCTGCGCCAGAGCGGTACGGAGCGGCGCAGCGTTTCAAGATCGTTGCGGCGGCCGCCGCTCGCACACGTGTCGATGCGGAGGCTTGGACGCCGCCGCAGCAACTCGTCCCAGTACGCGAGATAGCTGGTGACGTGACGAATCTCGGTGATGCCTTGCCGGTCGGGCGCATCGTTGTTGCGCCAATAGTCGAGCGGGTCCATGTTGAAATCCTGGCGATACAGGTCGATGCCCTGCTCCGTCAGAAGCGAGTCCACATGATCGACGAGCCACTTCCAGGCTTCCGGATTGCCCAGGTCGAGGAGCTTCTGTTGGCCATCCATGCCGAGCAGCCAATCGGGGTGGGTCTCGTAGAGCCACGTGCCGGGCGTCACGCGCTCAGGTTCGAACCACACGATGGACTGGATGCCCTTGGCGTGCGCGTGATCGGTAATCGCCCGCAGGCCGCGCGGGAAACGTTTCGTGTCGACCTCCCAGGTACCGGTGTTGGGCCAGCCGGACGCGTTGATGTACCAGCCCGCGTCCATCCACCAGTAATCAAGCGGAATGCGTTCTTCGACGTACCGGTCGATGAACTGAAACTGGCTCGCTTCATCGGCAGTGACCATCTCGCCGAAGAAGTGCGACGAGCAACCCGCGAGGTGCATGGGGCGGAGCTGGCCGCCGGGACGCGGGACGTTGTGCGCGATCATCCAGCGCCGCCACGTGTTCTGCGCGTCCACGCGGTCCCCCTTCCAAAACTGGAGGACGACGAGCGGCGTGCGCACTTCCTCGCCGGGGTGCAGCGTGAAATGGGTCAGCTCTTGTCCCGCCGTGACGCGCAGGCCCGCGCCAGCATCGCGCGCAAACGCCGCGCGCCATTGACCGGGCCAGCCCACCACCGCGATGACGCCTTCGCCAGGCCATTCGATGTTGAAGTAAGGGAACTCGCCGTTGCTGCCGCGCCCGCCCGCGGAGGCGAGCTGTTTGCTCTCCCCGGTCTTCAGTGTGGTTGCGTGCGGCTCATAGTCGTTCGGCGCGCAGATGCTCCCGGTGTGGTGGTGCAGGGTGAACTCGCCGGGCCGCGCGAATCGCGCGTAGACATCATCGGCAAGGCGGTTGAATTGCGCGTCCAAGGCTTGAATCTCGGAAAGGATCGGCGTGTCTTTTTCGCCCGCGTTCTTGAAGTGGAGCGTCCACTCCACGGTCGGGAAATCGAGGTACTCGACGGCAATGCAGCGGACTTCCAGTCCGGTATCGGCGTCGCGATAGAGAATCTCGTGTTGCGTGCGGACATCGTCCAGTGAGGTAATCGCCGATTCCTTGGCAAAACCTGGCAACAGATCGGCAAAGGTCCTGTCGCCATACTTGAAGGAGAAAGGCGGCTCCATCGTGTACGCGGCTCCATCCTGTCCTTCCACGATCGGCAAGTCGCCCAGCCAGATCACGCGTCCATCCTCGAGCGTAACCTTGGCATCGACCCAGATCGCCTGATCGCAACTTATCCCGTCGCCCGCGTCGCTGACGCGCAGGTTGAATTCGCTCGCGCCACCGAGGTCGACGGCGACCGGCGCCGCTGCAATGCCTTCGCGCAGCACCGGCGATTCGAAGGCGTCCTCGCGTTCATCGACCGCGACGGTGAAGACGACGCTACCCTGGCCGCCGCGCGTCTGGCTGTTTGTGTCGACGCCAACGAGTGCGGAGAATTCCTTGCCGGGACCGGGGAGCGTCACCCGCACATCGCTGGGGGCATGGGTAAAGAGGCCACGCCGGTACTCGCTTGTGCCCAGGGTGAGCGGGCGATCGACGCGGCAGTTTCTCCAGACGACGTCGTAGTGACTCACGATACTGAGAGTCCCCGAAGATTCGGCGGGGGCGGCGTTCTCAAACTTCGCAGTCACCCAATTCCGCAGCTCCGCCATCTCGGAGGGCGAAGCACCCGCTTGCGCCAACGACACAAGCAGACCCACCGCGATGACGTTCATCACCAGGAAGCGCCTCATGGGAAGATACTCCTATCCGTTTCCGACAGTGGATTCAGCTACGCTCCGGTTGAATACACAATCGTCACCGCACGCGGCGCTTCGGGAACCGTCAGCAGAAGCCCTTGCTCCATCAACTCCGCGCCCGTCGCCTTGGTCGTCTCTGTTTTGTCCAGGTCTTTCACCGTATACGTGCGGTCAGGCTCAAGCCCGTGCAGCCTGAGCCGCGCCGACTCATAGATGCTGAGAGGACGCCGGAACACCTGCACCACGCCGCCGCGCAAGTCGGGCCGGTGGAATTGCCAGGCCATCCATTGATCTTCCGCGAGGGTGTACGGCGTGAGCGGATAGAAGTCGCCGAGCAAGTACGGCGAGATCTCCCGGTGTTCATCGATGAGTTTGCGGAGCAGCGCGAAATCGATGTTGTCAACGCCTTCGCCCGCCGGTCCGAAACTATTCTCGGGCGTGAAGCTGCTGCGGATCCAATACGTGTCCTTGGGGTAGATGAAACCGGTGCCGTGGTACGGAATCCACTGCGCGAGGCCATACGTGAGGCACTGTTGGCCCTCGGGCGCGTTGTACCAATCGCTGCGCAACAAGGGCACCGCGCGCCGCAAAGTCTCGAGGTCGTTGCGGCGGCCACCCGAGGCGCATGAATCGATCAGCATGCCCGGATGCCGCCGCAGCAATTCATCCCAATACTGGAAGTACCCTTCCACGTGGCGGATCTCGGTGATGCCCTGCCGGTCCGGCGCATCGTCACCACGCCAGAACGGCAGTGGGTCCATGTTGAAATCCTGGCGATAGTAATCGATGCCTTGCTCCGTCAGAAGCCGATCGATGTGGTTGGTCAGCCACTCGCGGCATGGCGCTTCACCCAGTTTGAGCAGGCCGCCATCTTTCCCGCCATGCACCCACTCGGGATGCCTGTCTGCGATCCACGTGCCCGCGTGCACGCGCTCCGGTTCGAACCACACCATCGTCGTCTTTCCATTTTCGTGCATGAGGTCGCTGAGTTCGCGCAACCCCTTCGGAAACCGAATCGGGTCCACTTCCCACGTGCCCACTTTCGGCCAGCCGATGCCATCGCAGGGATACCATCCGGCGTCCTGCCACCAGCAATCGAAGCCGATACGCTCGTCGAGGTGGCGTTGCAGGAACTCGCGCTCTTTCGACGCCACGGTCATCAAACCGGGGTAGTAGTTGCCATTGCACAACGAGCGCATCGTCTTGAGCGGTTCACCGCCAGGCTGCGGCACATTGTGGGCGAGCATCCACCGCCGCCACACGTTCTGAGCGCGCGCCGGGCCGCCTTCGTAGAACATCAGGACCACGAGCGGCGAGCGCACCTCTTCGCCGGGATGCAGCACGAAATGGGTGAGTCCCTGGCCGCCGGAGATGCGCAGGCCGTCGCCGCCATCGCGCTCAAACTCCGTCGCCCATTGGCCCGCCCAACTCAGCACGTAGATAAGCCCGCCCTCGCGCCTGCCTATGTTGAAGAAAGGAAAGGACTCCTGCGTGGGCCGCCCGCCCGTATTGGCGATCTGTTTCGCCGTTCCCTGTGCCAGGGTCTCCTCGTAGGGCTCGTAACTGCGCGGCGTGCAGTCGTCGCCACGGATGCCGCGCAGGACAAACTGCTCATCGCCGCTTCGATGGAACTGCGTGTCGATGGCTTGGATGTTGGAAATGACCGGGGTGTCGGATGCGCCCTCATTCTTGAAGTACAGTGTCCATTCGACCACCGGATAGCCGGTGTATGCGATGCCCACGCAGCGGACCGATAGTCCGGTCGCGGGGTCGCGCCATACCAGCCTTGATTCGCGCCGCTGCCCGTGGCGTTTGTCTTGGATATCGGTTGAAGTGCGTTCGAGTTTCCAGTTCGCGAGAAACTCGCGCGATGACCGGTCGCCGTAGGTGAAGGAGAAAAACGGCTCCGTGTCGTAGGCGCGCCGCCCCGTCTCGCGCAGGGGCATGTCCCCAAGCCAAGACTGCGAACCGTCGGCGAAGGTCACCTTTGCGTCGAGCCAATCCGCCTGATCGCACGAGATACCATCACCCGCATCGGAGACCTCCAGTTCGAATGAGGCCGCCCCGTCAAGCAGTACCGACACGTCCACTGCGGGCATGCCCTCCCGCATGACGTCCGATTTCCAGACGACCTGCCCGCCGACGCATATAGAATAAACCACACTCCCCCGGCCGCCGCTCGTGTTGTCATTCGTGTCGACACCGGCCCGGGCCTCGAATCGCACTCCTGGTTTCGACAGCCTCACGGTGAGCTTGCTCGGCGCGTGACAGTAGAGACCGCGGTTGTAAGCCGTCTCGCCGAGGTGCATGGGCTTGCCGCCCCGCGCATTGGCCTGCACAGGCCCATGGTTGTACCAGACTTCGATGCCCGGCCGTGCAGGTGGTGTGAGGGCGGTGCCCTCGAACTTCGCCGAGGTCCACAGGCGAAGCTCTTCCATTTCCGCACCGGTCACATCCGGCAACTCGACGGCCGACAAGGCGGCCAAGAAGAGAATGACTCCCATGTGCAACCCCTTCCCCCGCGGTTCATGTCCATCTTCAGGCTTGCTTGGCGGAATTTCAACAACGGAACGCTCTCATCCCAAGAACCGAGCTCAAGCCTGGCAACGCCACGCCCGGCATCCACGCGAACGCGGGGACAGCGTGGCCAACCACGAAGATAGCTCCGGCTTGTTAGTCGAACGGCAATCGTCCAAATGGTGACGGCGCCGTTCTCTCCAACGCGCTGCGCCAAGGCAAACCCACAATACGCAACGAACTCAGCTGCCGTTTCTAGGCTCACGTACGTCCCGCAGGGACACGGTGCAAGAAAGCAGGGACGAAACACGGCCGCTCCGGAGCGAATAAGAGACCTGTGCTAAAGGGCATCCCGGCACCGTTGGCACTTGCGCTCACTTCCTCATCAAACACGCTCTGAGACTCTCAGCGGCCTTCCCTGGGCAGGCGATCCAAGAGGCGTAGCAGGCCGTCGAGAATCGTCAGGGGGTGCGGCGGGCAGCCCGGTATATACAAATCGACCGGGATGGATTCGGGCACGCCGTTGTGCTGCTGCGGATGATTGACGAAGGGGCCTCCGGCAATGGCACACGCGCCCACCGCGATTACGATCTTTGGCGCGGCGACCGCCTGGTACGTGTCCAGCAGGGCCGTGCGCATGTTCTCGGTCACGCACCCTGTGATCAGAATACCGTCCGCGTGGCGCGGCGACGCGACCATCTGGATGCCGAAACGCCCGAGGTCCCAGCCGATCGTGGATAGCACGTTCACATCGGCTTCACAGGCGTTGCAGCCGCCCGCGCTCACCTGGCGCAGTTTCAGCGAGCGGCCAAAGAGGCTCCTCAGCCTTTCGTCCAGCGCGCGCGCAAGTTTGAGTTCCTCGCCCGGTGCGACCAGCAAGTCTCCGCGCGCCCGCGTGGCCAGCCGGTAATCACTACTGTGCGAGATCGCATGCTGAGGGCAAGCATCCGCACAGTCGGTGCAGAACAAGCAGCGCCCCAGATCGATTCGCGGAACCGTGTCGATATGAACCGCCTCTATGGGACATGTATCCGCGCACGCGCGGCATCCGTCAACGCACCTCGACGCATCGATCAACGGTCTGCCGCGGAAATGCTCCGGCAAGGCGGGGGCAAGTACCTCTGGATAGCGTATCGTGCGGTGTCCCTGCCGCAATCTGGCATACAGCGCGCGAATCATAGGTCAACCCCGCAATACGACAGATTGAAACTCTTGTTGCACAGCGGAAAATCCGAGATTTCCTGGCCGCGCAACGCCATTGCGAGGCCCGGCCAGTTGTGGAACGAAGGATCGGTGATCTTGTACCGCGCAAAGCGCCCCGATGCATCGGTGATCGCGACGTGGCACACTTCGCCGCGCCAACCTTCCACCAGGGAAGCGGCCAACGTGTTGGGCGCCAACGGGGCCGGGGCCGCTCCTATCTCGCCTTGCGGCAGGGTCCGCAGGCGTTCACGCAAAAACACCAGCGACCGTTCGATCTCGAGCCATCGCACGAAAGCCCTGCTGTTCACGTCTCCATAGTGTGCGGTCGCGAGCGGAATGGTTGTGAACTGGTAGATGCCCGTGGGATGCGTGCTCCGCACGTCCACCTCTACACCGCATGAACGCGCCGCCACACCCACCATGCCGAGGTCTACACAGTCTTTGCGCGAAACAGTCCCCGTGTTTTCGAAACGCCCCTGGACCGAGGGTGTCGTCCAAAGCAGCGAGATGGCTTGCCGAACATCGCGTTCGGCCTCTTCGAGACGATTCTGTAGATCGGCAGTGGCGCGCGCGTCGCAGTCAAAGCGAGCCCCGCCCGGCGTGAGCAAGTTGCGCCCAAAGCGGCTCCCGCACAGGACCGCGCTCATGTTCAGGAAGTCGCCGCGCAGGCGCCCACAGAAGGACATCGTGGGCAGAAATCCCACGTCGCCCGCCAACGCGCCGAGGTCGCCGGTGTGATTCGCGAGGCGCTCCAGTTCCAGCGCCATCCCGCGCACCACGAGCGCGCGCGGAGGCACGTGAATCGACGCCATGGCCTCGATATTCTGACAGTACGCCCACGTGTGCGCGATGGAAGTATCGCCGGCGATCGCCTCCATTTGGCGGAGTGTCGCCCTGTGCGGCCCTCCGCGCATGGCCTCTTCGATACCGCGATGCTGATACCCGAGCATGATTTCGAGATGAAAGACCTTCTCGCCATGACACTGAAAGCGGAAATGGCCCGGCTCGATAACGCCCGCGTGGACGGGCCCCACGGCGACCTCGTGAATCTCGTCGCCTTCAACGCTGTAGAACTCCGCGTGGCCGATGGAGGGTCGCGGACTGGCGGACGCACCTGTGTTGCCAATCCAAGGCGCTGCAAACCTCACGGGCTTCAACCAAGGATGTCCTTCAGGAATCAGCCCGGACTGCTCGTGGATCTCCCGTTCAAACAGATGCGCCTGCGGGCACAGCGGTGTGATGGACGGGAAGGCGCTTCCACTCACGTGTCCGATTCCCACATGCAGTGCAGCGCGGGCATCCTCGGCGAGAAGGGCCACCAGCTCCAGCCCCTCGCCGTCGCACGCTTCCTGTGCAAAGAGGCTGGACAGTCTCCAGCCACGTGCCACGCCCTCAACGATGCTTGACAGGAACTTGTCCAGATGCATCCGTGCGGCGCGTTCCAGCGGAATCGCCTCGCCGTTCCACATTCGTGTGAAGGAAGTGTCTGCCATCAGGGGTGCACCTCGAGATACGCGGCGGCCTCCTGAAGCATACGCAGCAAGGGGGCGGGCATCCACAACCCAAGCACCAGGACCACGCACGCCAGCACGGCGACGGGCGCCACCAGCTTCAGGGATTCGCGCGGGGACGCTGGTTCCCCTTCGGGTACGCCCTGCACGACGCGCAGTACCGTGTGGCCCATGCCCACGAAAACCACCCAAAGCAGAACCAGCAGCGCGCCGCCGGTGATGTAGTGGCGTGCCTCAAATGCTCCCTGCAGGATCGAGAAGAGGCTCACGAAGGGGCCGAAGGGCGGCGATCCCGCAATGGCGATGAACCCGGTGAGAAACAGCACGGCCGACAGCGGCGCGCGCTGAAACGCGCCGCGGACCTCGTCCACCGACTTGCTGCCGTACGTTCGATGGATATTCGCGGCCGAAAGAAACAGCACACCTTTGGTGAACGCATTGTTCATCATGTGCAGCAGCGCGCCGAAGAGTCCCACGCCGCCGACGCCGAGTCCAATTGCCAGGATGCCCATGTGCTCCACGCTCGAGTAGGCGAGCATGCGCTTGAAGTCCCTCTGGCGCACGAGGAATACCGCGGCGATCAACATCGAGAAAAGTCCCAGCCCGATCAACAGACGGCTTGCCAGGGCTGCTTCGCCCGCCGCCCCCAGCACCATGGTGAATCGCGAAAGCGCCAGGAACGCGCAGCTCGTGAGGCCGCCCGCGAGCAGGGCCCCCGCCAGGCCGGGCGCTTCGCCGTACGCGTCGGGCTTCCACGTGTGCATGGGCGCAAGTCCCATCTTTGTGCCGTAGCCCACGAGCAACGTCACGAACGCCGCGCGAAGCCAGGGTTTCGACAAGTGTTCGGCCTCCCGTACGAGGTCGGAAACGAGAAGGCTCGTGGATTCACCGCCCACGATGGACGCGTATGCAAGGAAGAAGGACCCCAGCAGGGCCAGCGCCACGCCAATGGACGAAAGCAGCAGGTACTTCCATGACGCTTCGATCGCCTCCGAGGTATGCCGGAAGTAGATCAGCGGCGCGGCCGCGAGCGCCATCGCCTCGATGCCGACCCACATCATGCCGATATGCTGCGCGTAGACGACCATCGACATCGCGGCGAGCAGCGCGAGCATGCATGCGCAGAACACGCGGTTGGACCGCTTTTCGTGCATCCTCAGGTACACGGGCGCGTACAGCGCACAGCAGGAGAAGAGGACGCTTACCGTCATGAGCGCGATTCTGCCGGCAGGGTCCAAGGCGAACCAATGCCGCTGCGCGGGGTCGAAGGGAGCTTGCGTAGCAATGGCACTGACGCCGAGATGCGCGAGCCCCACGACCGGCAGTATCGCGGGGCGGAGCCGGTTCGATTTCAGGGCATAGGCAGCGCCCGCCCCCAGCATCGGGATCAGTATGAGTATCGAAGCGGATACCATTAGTCTTTCAGGCGCTCCAGATGGACCGTGTCCAGCGAGGAGAAGGTCCGCTGGATCCGGTTGATGATGATGCCCATGATGAAGACGCCCACAAACACGTCGAGCAACACACCCATCTCCACGAAGAAGGGCATGGCCTCAATCAGCAACAGGCCGAACACGAAGATGCCGTTCTCCAGAATGAGGTAACCCACGACCTGCGTTATCGCCTTGTGGCGTGCGATGATCAGGATGAACCCGGTGAGAATCGTTGAGAACGCGGTCGAAACGAAGTAGGCGTCGGCTGTGCCGCCGTCGAGAGGGAGCCGTCCCGCAAACAGCACGGCGAGCGCGGTGCCCAAGCCGCCGAAGAGCAGCGAGGGCACGAAGCCGAGAAGGGGTTCTACCTCGCGCCGTATGTGCGCCTCGCGAATCGCGCGAAACAACAGCGAAGGAATGACCACGCCCTTGATCGCGAACGTAAGCGCCGCCACGATGATCTGCCGGCTGCCGATGTGCTCGTGGGCCACAAGTGTCAGCAGTCCGAGGATCGCCCCCTGCAAGCCCGCAGTGCGGATGATCGCGCGCATCCGGCTGGAGCCCAGCGCGAAGAAATTCAGGAAAACGATGCATGTCAGCAGTATTTTGAACACGGCAGTCTTCTCACGGGCGTACCAACATGACCACGGCGAACGCGGATAGCAGACACGCGCACACCAGCAGCTTGGGCACGGTTACGAGCCGCACGCGGGCCATGGTCGATTCAATAACACCAATCGCGACGCTCAGGATCGCCATCCCGGCGACAAACAACACCCAGTTGCCCAGGGTATGTCCGGAATCCAGCGGCAGGGCGACATCCAGCACGAGCGCGGCCATCACGAATAGCTTCACGGCGGCCCCATACAGCACCATTCCGAAGCCCGGGCCGCTGTGGTCCAACACCATCACCTCATGGATCATGGTGAGCTCGAGGTGTGTGTTCGGATCGTCAAAGGGAATGCGGCAGTTTTCGGCCAGGAGCACGAGAAACCACGCGCCCGCGATCAGCACGAGTATGGCCAGGTGGCCTGCGTCGAGTCCCGCCAGCATCGGCGTCAGGCTCAAAGAGCTGCTCACGCGCGCCAAAGCTACGAAGCCGAGAAACACTGCCGGCTCCGCCAGGCTCGAGAAGGTCACTTCCCGCGCGGCGCCCATGCCCTCGAAGGAGGATCCGGTGTCCAGCGCCGCGGCCGCGGTCAGGAAACGCCCCATCGCCATGAGGTACGCGAGGAGCAGCACGTCCCCCGCGAAAGACAGCGGCGCAGCGTGATTGCCGAAGGGAACCAGGAGTCCGGCGCCCAGTGCGGTCACTACGCCTGCAACGGGCCCTGCCAAAAAGACCCACGTGGTCGTCCTGCTGAGCACCAGATCCTTCCGGAAGAGCTTGAATAGATCGAAATACACTTGGAGCAGCGGCGGCCCCACACGCCCCGCGAAAAAGGCCTTGGTCTTGTTGATCACACCCAGAAAGAGGGGTGGCGCCGCGAGCAGGAGCGCGATATGCAGCACGGTGTCGAAGAAGTATGTCATGACGCCACCACCGCAAGGAGCGCCAGCAACGTCAACAGAATGTACAAAGCGTAGAACTGGACGCGTCCATGCTGGAACATGCGCAACGGCATCACGCTGTGCGCGGCGGCTTTCATGGTGGGATGCACAGCCCGATCCAGTACCACATCGGGTTGCTCGCTGTGGAATTCTGTCGATGCGGGGAACAGCCCTGCAATGCGCGGCGGCTTTACGAGCGGAATCAGCAGCCAACGGTAGAGCCCCACCAGCGTCTGTGCAAACGACGAGGCCGTATATTGCATCCGAGCGGA
>JADLCA010000226.1 GCA_020847495.1 Candidatus Hydrogenedentota bacterium
GAATTCTTGAGGTCCGTGGGCAAACCAAGGCCATGGAGAAAGTCTAAGCTATTCAACGCTGGGCAAGCGCGTGTGGCACAGGCGCCCTCGCCTGTGTCTTGAACAACATGCTTGCCTTGCATGGAGTAGTTCCTGCTTTCTTGCCGTCCTTGGCTTACTCATGCACTTCAAGAGCGTCGGAAAGACGCGCAAGAGGAGATGGCCGTGTGGGACAGGCGCCCTCGCCTGTCTCTTTGTCTTTATCCGCGTGCTTCTGCACACCTGCGGACGCACGCAATGCTTATGTCTGGAAATCTCCCCCTTCCTGCGCTACGCTGAGAGCCTGATTGCGGAGTTGAGGGGCTGGTTTTCGCATGGCCACGCAGTTCATCGATCGCGTGCAGGATACGATCCGCGCGCACAACATGGCCGCGCCAGCGGACCGCATCCTGGTGGCGGTCAGCGGCGGGCCGGATTCCGTGTGTCTGCTGCACGTGCTGCTGGAGCTGGGCTACGCCGTAGAAGCCGCCCACCTCGATCACCAGACGCGCGAAGGAGAAAGCGCGGCGGACGCTGAGTTCACGCACGCGTTGTGCGAAAAACTGGGTGTACCCCTGCACAAGGCGTCCCGCCCTATCGCTGCTGAAGCGGAGCAGTCGCCGCTCTCGTTCGAGGAGTACGCGCGCAATGCGCGCTATGCCTTCCTGACCGCAACCGCCGAAACGCAGGGCATCTCCATCATCGCAACCGGACACCACGCGGACGACCAGGCGGAGACAGTCCTGATGCGCGTGCTGCGCGGCACGTCGCCCGGAGGCTTGGCCGGCATTCCGCCCGTGCGCTCCTCGGGAATCGCCCGTATTATCCGGCCTTTGATCGGTGCGTACAGTCGCGACATTCTGGCGTACCTCCGCGAGCACGGGCTTCCCTATCGCACGGACAAGTCAAATGCGGACGACTGCTACCTGCGCAACCGGGTGAGAAACTTCCTTCTGCCCGAGCTCACCATCGTCTACAATCCCCGGCTACCTGAAGGGCTCGCGCGATTGGCGGAAGTGCAGCGCGCCGAGAATGAGCTGCTGGACGAAGCAGCGTCACGCTTTCTTGAACGGTGTTTCAGCGCGGGCCGCGTCGATCGCGGTGTGTTCTCGAGCGGCGCGCTGGCGTGCCAGCGGCGGGCGATCATCGCAATTGGCTGGCGCTATAGCGTGGACTGTCCCTTCGATCGCGTCGAAGCGGCGCGCGCCTTCATCATGGTTGGTCCCACGGGGGCAGCCTTCGATTTCGGGGGCGGCGTCACGCTGCGCAATGCGCGCGATCGTACCGATGTGCTGACCGCCGCACCGATACGCGATGATCGCGTGATTCCACTCGATGTTCCCGGCGAGACCAGGGCCTTTCATCGCGTGTTTCGCGTGCGCGAACTGGACGCGCGGACGCTTGGACCCCTTATGCGTTACTGCTCGCCCACACGGCAGGTCCTTGACGCGGACGCCGTGACCGAACCACTCTTTGTGCGCTTCCGGCGCCCTGGCGATCGCTTCATCCCGTACGGCATGACAGGAACCAAGAAGCTGCAGGATTACTTTGTGGACGCGGGGGTGCCCGCAACCGAGCGTGACGGCGTCCCGATTCTCATGTGCGGCGAACGAATCGCCTGGGTGGTGGGCTATGCGGTGGCCATGCCGTTTGCCGTGAAGAAAGACGAAGGGAGGGTTTTCGAGGTGGAGGTGTCGGATGCGACTGAGTGAGCGCCCGCTGATTGCGCGGACGGAGATTGACGAATGCGTGAAACGCCTTGCGCGCGACATTGCCGCGCGCTATCAAGACGGCGAGGGCCTTGTCCTGGTCATCGTGCTGAAAGGCGCTACCATGTTCGCGGCGGACCTCATGCGTTGCCTTGACGTGCACCCGCTCCGAATCGAATACATCCGCGCGAAGAGCTACGACGGTACCGATTCCGTAGGTGAGGTTGAACTCATCGTATTGCCCGACCTGTCCGTTGCCGGGCAGCGCGTGCTCGTGGTGGAAGACATTCTCGATACCGGCCGCACGACCACCGCCATCCTGAAAACGATTGAAGGCGCCAGACCCGCATCACTGGAATTATGCACGCTTCTCGACAAGCCGTCCCGCCGCGTCGTTCCCGTGGAGGCTCAGTACGTGGGGTTTTCCATCGACGATCATTTCGTCGTGGGGTATGGATTGGACTACCGCGAGGAGTATAGGAGCCTGCCCGAGATCTTTGTGCTGGACCCTTCCAATGACTGAACGGTCAGAACACTTCGCCCAATTCGGAGGCTGCGGAGCGGCCTTAACATCCCCCTCGGCCCTGCGGGCCTGCCCCCTTCGAAGGGGGAACCCTGCGGCCCTTCGGGCCGTTTGTTCGTGGAGTAGAACAACTCTGCGTCGCCCGAGAGCCGCTGGGCCACTGTAGACGTAATGTTGCGAGCGTCCCCCTTTGAAGGGGGTGGCGCGGAGCGCCGGGGGATGTTCTTCATCCGCGCCGAACGCTCAGCGAGGCACCTGGATCGACACGCCGTGGCGATGCAACAGAATCGCGTCCTGGCCCGTGGCTCCATCCTTCTGAATGCTCAAGACATTGTGCGTGGTGGAGCGGATGTTCTGATCCGCATAGGCGCGCGCCGCGGCCTCATTGTCGAACACCTCGATCATCACGTTATCGTACACATCGCACTCCGCGCGGATGCGACGTCCAAGGTCCGAGAGCGCCGCATCGTTCAGACCGGGCGCTACCGCGCAAATCAGACCGCGTAAGGAGGGCACGCCGTCCGGAAGATCCTTGACTTCCTCCGGCGATCGGCCCCACTCCTTGACGGTCAGATACTCTTTCCCGCCATAGTTGACCTGTTCGCCCGCCATCGCAGCCAGTGCCTCAACCGCCTGTAGCGAGAGCTGCGCGTCCTGCGCGCCGGGATCGGGCGGCGGCGCCTGCTCCACGCCGGAAGGCTGCGCCGTGTACGCCCGCGCAATCTCCTCGCGCAAGCGCCGGTTCTCTTCCTGCAAATCGCCGACCACATAGGAAACGGTCAGGTCGACCGTGTCCTGCAACCGCTTCACTTCCACGCGCAATTCATCCAGTTCGCGCTTCAACTCATCGTAGCGCGAATCCTCCGATTGGGGCGTGTCTGTACTCTCCTCGGCGGGCGGCGCTTCGGCAGTCACCTTCGCGCGCAGGTTCTCGAGCGAAGCGTTCAGCTCGTCAATAGGACTTTCGGAAATGGCCTGAGCCGCCAGCTCAGGTGCTGCGTACATCTCCTGCGCAAACAACTGCGCCTCAAGTTCCGCTTCGACCCGCTGGGCCGTATCCGGCGGTTCACACCCGATCAGCACGGCGCAGCACAGGACCGCGATACCCCAGGTACCATTTCGCATGACTGGATACTTCATAAACAAGAAACGCGCTCCATCCGCCACAAGTTGACGTGCCGCCGTGCCCGCGCTCAAATCACTTCGAGGTAGTCGCGATCCGGCAGCGCGGGAAACGGCGCGTGCGGCTCCGCCTGATACCAGAAGGCCACCGAGGCCATGTCATCCTGATTGGGCAGATACCGTTGCCCGCTGCGCCAGCCAAGCGCCTGGATCGTCACCCGCAGGTCCTGCTCGAAGCGGATTGGGTCCATGATGTGCCACCGGTACAGGCCAAAACGCTGCTGGGACTGGTACGTGCCATCCGGCCGGATCACTTGCGGCAGCCCCGCGTACGCGCTGCAGAACTCCGTGTATTGGCCGTCACGATCGAAGTTGTAGGACCCGCAGAAGTAGTCTTCCGTGCCCGTGCCGCAGATCGTGGGCCATTCGCGGTCGCCATCCATGTAAAACTTGATCTCGCCTTCACCCCACCAGCCAGTGTTGTTCACCTGCCAGGCCATGTACGTGCCCACGTAGTGTCCATGTCCGCGCACCCCATCGAGGATTGTGTAGACATCCCTGTAAGGCAACGGATTCACCCTGCGAAACTGCGCGTGGAAGTATCCGGCGTCTTCGGGCACCTCGGTCAGGGTGTAGTTGATCTGGTAGTAGAGAACCATCTTCTCCTGGGCAATGTTCTCGAAGGTGATCCGGCAGCGCTTGCGAAACGGCATTTCCCAATAGCAGTTGAAGGCGCTCCCCGGATTCACGCACACCGCCAGCGAATTCACCTGCGCGTAGCGGCACCAGCCCATGCAGAAGAAGTCGCCCACCGGCGTCTCCACACTGGGCGATTCCTCGCCGTCCCAGTAGATCCGCAGAATCGAGTGCCGCCAATGCCCCGTGGGCGTCATCCAGATCTGTTGGATCGCCCCGGGACCCTCGATGTCCGCCAACTCGAATGTCTGGCCCGCCTCGATCGCGACCGACGGCGAAATTTTCCAACCCAGCCCCAGATCGCGCGCGGCTGAAGCACCCGTGCCCTCGGTGGCCATGCCCCCTTTGCCCTTTTCACCCGTGAAATTTTCCGGGCTAATGGAGCGCGTCACCGCATTGGATAACCGCGACAAATTTCCCAGATGCAACCCCAAACCGTTAAACCCAGCCATAAAAAACCCTCCCTCAACCTCATGAAATCAATCTCAAAAACTCCCCTAAACTCAGATCAACTTGTCGAATAATAGCACGCAAAGTACCGCGATCCAGCGTTTTATGGTCAGGCACCACAACTTGTGCAAAAGGATCATCTCGTCGCAAAATGATATGGCTTCCTTTTTGCCTTTTTTGAACAAAACCAATTTTCAAGAGTGCCTTTACACAGTCGCGTCCAGAAATAACAGGAAGTGGACTCATACAACCACAACAAGGGTTTCAAACCGTTCCTGAGGTACAGGTAAATGATCCTCCTGCAAAGCTTCAATATATCCGTCGATTGCCTCTTTAATATTGATCAACGCTTCTTCGCGCGTATTCCCCTGACTGATACAACCAGGCAAGCTGGGACATTCTGCCACCCAAAAACCATCTTCACCCGGATAAACCACAACCTGACGCATAAAAACCTCCAGATTTCAACTTTCCAACGCCCGATACCAGTAGCGATACACCTCTTGAAACCCAATCGTCTCATACACATGTCGGGCGGGTGCGTTTGTGACTTCCACCTGCAAATAAGCCGTACGCGCACCGGCCATACGCGCCCGATTGAGCAACGTC
>JADLCA010000227.1 GCA_020847495.1 Candidatus Hydrogenedentota bacterium
AACCCGCGCGTGTCGCGCAGTTCCGCCCTGGCCTCGAAGGCGACGGGCTTTCCTATCGCCAAGATTGCGGCCAAGTTGGCCATTGGCTACAGCCTCGATGAGATTCCCAACGATATTACTCGGGAAACGCCGGCATCTTTTGAACCCACGATCGACTACTGCGTCACCAAGATCCCCCGGTGGGCCTTCGAGAAGTTCCCCGGTTCCAGCCCCGAACTCACGGTGCAAATGAAAAGCGTCGGCGAGGCTATGAGCATCGGGCGCACGTTCAAGGAGTCCCTGCAAAAGGGGCTGCGCTCCCTGGAAACCGGGCGTTTCGGCCTCGGGGCCGATGGGAAAGACAAAACCTTCACCGGCAGCCCTGACTCGCAGGAAGAGAAGGAGGCGCTGCTAAAGTCCATCCAGACTCCGGTGCCGGATCGCATCCTCCAAATCGCGCGAGCGTTCCGTGCGGGCGCCACCGTGGATGAGATCTTCAAGGCGACGCAAATCGACCCCTGGTTCCTGCGAAACATGCGCGAGATCGTGGAGGCGGAGCGCGAACTGCGCGCCGCCAATCCGGATGATGCCGCCACCCTCCGGAAGGCGAAGGAACTCGGCTTCTCGGACACGCAGTTGGCACACTTCTGGGGTATGCAACCTCTGGAGGTCCGCCAGTTGCGCAAGAAGCACGGGATTGTGGCCACCTATAAGCTGGTGGACACCTGCGCAGCGGAATTCGAGGCATACACGCCCTATTATTACTCTACGTACAGCGACGAGGACGAGGTGCGCCCGTCCACGAAAGAGAAGATCATGATCTTGGGCGGCGGCCCAAACCGCATCGGTCAGGGCATCGAATTCGACTACTGCTGCGTTCACGCCTCGTTTGCGCTGAAAGATGACGGATTCGAGACCATCATGGTCAACAGCAACCCTGAGACGGTTTCGACGGACTACGACACCTCGGATCGCCTGTATTTCGAGCCAGTCACCCTGGAAGATGTACTGAACATCTGCGATCGCGAGAAGCCCAAGGGCGTCATCGTCCAGTTCGGGGGACAGACGCCCCTGAACCTTGCACAGGCCCTGGCCAAGGCCGGTGTGCCGATCATCGGGACCTCGCCCGCGAGTATCGCGCGCGCTGAAGACCGCAAGGAGTTCCGCGAATTGGTCCAGAAACTCGGCCTGCTGCAGCCCGAGAATGAAACGGCCACTTCAGTGGAGGAAGCCCATGGTATCGCCAAGACGATAGGATTCCCCGTGGTGGTGCGTCCCTCATTCGTGCTAGGTGGACGGGCCATGGAAATCGTGTACGATCATCCCGCGCTGGACCGCTACATGACCCATGCTGTGGAGGCATCCCCGGAACACCCGATTCTCATCGACAGGTTCATCGAAGCAGCCATCGAGATAGACGTCGATGCCCTAGCCGACGGCACGGATGTCATCGTCGCGGGAATCATGCAACACATCGAAGAGGCGGGCGTACACTCCGGCGACAGCGCGTGCATCCTGCCGCCCTACGATCTGGATCCACAGCTTATCGAACAGCTGAAGGAACAGACCCGTGCGCTGGCGCGCGAGCTGAACGTCGTGGGACTGATGAACATCCAGTACGCGATCGCCGACGAACGCATCTACATCCTGGAAGTGAACCCGCGCGCCTCGCGCACGGTACCCTTCGTCAGCAAGGCAACGGGCTTGCCCCTCGCGAAAATTGCGGCTCGCATCATGGCGGGAAAGACGCTGCGCGAGCTGGGACTGACCGCGGACCCCGAGCCGCAATGCGTCAGCGCCAAGGAAGTCGTGCTGCCCTTCATCAAGTTCCCCGGCGTGGACATCCTGCTTGGACCCGAGATGCGCAGCACCGGCGAGGTCATGGGCATCGCCGACAACATGGGCATGGCCTTCGCCAAAAGCCAGATCGCCGCAGGCAACCGCGTACCCACGGAAGGCACCGTCTTTCTCAGCCTCAACGACCGGGACAAACAGAAGATGGGTGGCCTGGCCCGCGAGCTTTCGGCGCTCGGGTTCCGGATACTCGCAACCGAAGGCACCGCAGCCGTGTTGCGCGCCCAGGGTATCGATGTGGAAGAAGTCTACAAAGTCGGCGAAAAACGGCCCCATATCGTTGACCGCATGATCAATGGCGACGTGGACTGGATCATCAATACGCCGATGGGAGTAGAATCCAAGTCGGATGAGCGCTCGATCCGGCGGACGGCCCTGGAACGGGGCCTGCCCACGATGACGACGTTGGCGGCAGCCCGCGCGGCCGTCCTCGGTATCCGGGCCATGCGGCAAGGGACCGCCTCCGTCCGCTCAATCCAGGAGTATCACGCCGGCGCCGGCACGGATAAGGCCCTGGCACAATAGCGGCATTCGATTCCGATTGCGCAGCGGCGGCCTTTCCCGGCAAGGCCGCCCAAGGGGAAGACATGGCAGCGGGGCGTCTCTTTGTGGTTGCAACTCCGATCGGCAATCTCGACGACATCACGATGCGCGCGCTCAGTGTTCTACGGCAGGTCGAACTGATCGCGG
Organism: Candidatus Hydrogenedentota bacterium; assembly: GCA_020847495.1. Taxonomy (GTDB): domain Bacteria; phylum Hydrogenedentota; class Hydrogenedentia; order Hydrogenedentales; family SLHB01; genus JAHDWY01. The sequence goes on from JADLCA010000227.1 coordinate 2,524, forward strand.
CGGAGGATACGCGGCACTCCCGGCGGCTTCTTCAGCACTATGGGATTCCCACACCCCTGACGAGTTACCACGAGCACAATGAGGCCGAAAAGGCCGGACAGCTACTGACTGTACTCCAGGAAGGCCGCGACATCGCCCTGATCACGGATGCGGGTACGCCAGGCATTTCCGATCCAGGCTACCGCGTCGTCCGGGCCGCACATGAACGGGGATTACCGGTCATCCCCGTGCCGGGCCCTTCCGCGGTAGTGGCTGCTCTCGCCGCCAGCGGCTTGCCGAGCGATGCCTTTGCATTTCACGGGTTCTTCCCGAGAAAGAGGGGAGCCGCCCTGGCACTCATCGAGCGCATTGCCAGAGACGCGGGGACGCACATCTTCTTCGAGTCGCCCAATCGAATTGGGGCCACGCTGGCCCTTCTCGAGGAGTCCGCGGCCGCATGCGAATGCTGCGTCGCACGCGAGTTGACCAAGATCCACGAGGACATTCGCCGCGCTACGCCTGCGGCCTTGGCCGCGCACTACCTCGAAACTCCGGCCCGGGGCGAATGCGTCCTTCTGGTCCATTTCCCCGAAATGGCCTCTGACGCAGAAGCGCCGGGGGCGGAGCGTATTCGGGAGCTGGTCGACGCGGCGATGCGAGAGTCGGGCCTGACCCGGCGTGACGCCATCCGCAAAGTCTCCGCCGACCTGAATATCTCGAGGCGGCTCGTGTACGCGGCCGCGCAAGGTGACGCATGACCGGCGACGCGCGAAGCTCCCTCCCCCCCACGATCGAACGCATGGCCCTTGCCATTCGTTACATCTCCTACGCGTTCGTCATGTTTCTTGTGTCCACGCAACTGATCGACAGCCGAATCCTGGACGTCGTGCTCCTAAGCGCGGTTTTTCTCCTGCATCAGATATTCGTGCACGCGGTGTTGTGGCTGCGGCGCTATGACCTGTTCAGGACGCGGCTCAATTTCGCCGTCAATTTTGTGGAAGTGTTTCTAATCGTCTTCCTGACGGGGCCAGACACCAGCGCCGCTTACCTCTTGTACTTCCCCTTCCTGATTGGGTTCAGCGCCTATGAACGGCGCTTTCGAAGGGTCATGTACGTGACGCTCCTCTGTGCCGCCTCGTATACCTTTGCCATTGCCTTCGAGGAGTATCTGTATTCCGTTACCGAACCCTACGGCATTCTGATCATCAAGGTGCTCTACATTCTGTTCGCGGGTTGGCTCATGGCAGTCATGTCTGACCGGCTGCGCTCCGTCGAGGAAGCCCTATCAGGACAAGCCGCCTCCCTGGCCTCATCCGAAGCCATGCTGCGCACGATTCTCAACAGCGCAGGCGATCCCATCCTGGTCTATGACGACAATGAATTCATCGCCGAGGCCAATGCGCGGGCATCGGAGTTCCTGCGTGTTCCCCGCGAAAAGCTGGTCGGCCAGCGGATTCGCGCCTTTCTCTTCGACGACGGGACCTTGTCCCACAAGTTCGCGAATTTGCGCGTTCGCGGGGAGATGCAGAGCGAAGAGGTGTTCGTCAGCGCCGACGGGGAAGAGCGCGTCGTCGAGGTGGTCTCGCGCTCATTTATCCGCAATCACGCGCGATACTATGTCGCCATCATCCGCGACGTGACGGACCGCAAGAACCTGCAAGAGGCCACGCGTCTGGCCAACGTGCAATTGGAGCGCCTGAACAGTGAGTTGCGTCAGGTGGGCAAACTGAAAACGGGCTTCCTGACCTCCATCTCGCAGAACATGCGGTCGCCCTTGTCCGCCGTCTCCGGGTACCTCGAGATGCTTCTCGAAGAAGAATTGGGAGAGATCAACGCGGACCAGCGCAAGGCATTGCAGACATGCCGCCGGGGCCTTCTCCGCGTCTTCAAGCTGATCGACGAGGCCCTGGACCTCCATCGACTCGAAACCAAGCGCTCGAATCTCATCCCCGCGCGGGAACAGAACCACTCAGAACATCCCGACAACTGACTCGGATTTCTCGCGCCCTTCAGTACGCTCCATACGGATCGAGATCGACCTTCAGGGACACGTTTGCGGGGGCGCTCTCTTCAAAGTCCGTGCGCACGGCCCGGCACAGTTGATTGACGCGGTTCGCGCTTTTCGACAACACCCCGAGATTCCACCGGTATTTCCTCTTGACGCGGCGAACGGTCGCGGGGGATGGCCCCAGAATCTCGATTCCCTGGAACCCCAGACGCACGATGGCGTCGCGCACTTTGCGATGCAACAGGCCAACGCCACGCTCCGCCTCTTCCGGGTCTTCGCTCTCAATCATCAGGTTGGCCATGCGCCGGAACGGCGGATACAGTGCGCGCTCGCGCTCGTTGATTTCCCTGCCGTAAAACGCCGCATAGTCGTGTTGCGCCGCCGCTTGAAGCGCGTAGTGGTGGGGCCGGTAGGTTTGTATCAAGACGGAACCGGGGCGCTCGCCGCGCCCGGCGCGCCCCGCGACCTGCGTGAGCAACTGAAACGTCGATTCCGCGGCGCGAAAGTCGGGCAGGCTCAATCCGGTGTCGGCGTTGATGACTCCCACCAGCGTGACGCCGGGGTAATCGTGGCCTTTGGCGATCATCTGGGTGCCCACGAGGATATCGATTTCTCCTTGCGCCAACCGTCCCAGAATACGCGCGTGGCCGCCTTTCCCCGATGTGGTATCGGCATCCATGCGCTCAACGCGCGCCTGGGGAAATGCCCGCAGGAGGTAGTCCTCTATCTTCTGGGTTCCAGCGCCCAAATAGAGGAGCGGGTTGAAATAACAGGCATCGCACACCTGGGGCACCTGACGTCGCCCCGCGCAGTAGTGGCAACTCAGGAACGAACCCTTGGCATGATACGTCATCGAGACGTTGCAGTCGGGACACTCCGCAACCCAGCCACACTGCGGGCAAAGCACAAACGGCGCGAATCCCCTGCGGTTGAGCAGAAGCAGCACTTGTTCCCCCGCGCGTACACGTTCAGTCACCGCTTCTTCGAGCCTCCGGGACAGGACGGCGTTGGGTCCCGTTTCCCGCGTTTCGACCCGCATGTCCACCAGCTCGACGCTGGGAAGCGCGGCCTGCGTGGCGCGGCGGCTTAGGGTTAGTAAGGTCGACTTGCCGCGCTCGCTGTTGAAACGCGACTCGACAGATGGCGTTGCAGAGCCGAGCACGCAGACTGCGTGGTTCATGCGGGCACGGTAAATCGCCACGTCCCGCGCGTGGTAGCGCGGCGTATCGCCCTGCTTGTAGGAGGTGTCGTGCTCCTCGTCCACGATGATGATACCCACGTCGGGCAAAGGCGCAAAGATGGCGGAGCGCGCGCCCACCACGATGCGCACCTCGCCGCGCTGCGCGCGCCGCCACTCATCGTAGCGCTCTCCCGCGCCCAGGCCGCTGTGAAGTACCGCGATATCCGTATTGAAGCGCGCTTTGAAGCGCCCCACGGTTTGCGGCGTCAGTGAGATCTCCGGCACCAGCATGATGGCGTCCCGGCCCAGAGCCAACACCGCTTCGATCGCCTGCAGGTAGACCTCCGTCTTGCCACTGCCCGTGATCCCTTGCAGCAAGCAGGTCTGGTAGTGCTTCTCCCCTGCCACCGCCATGATGGATTCAAACGCGCGGTGCTGCTCGGAGTTGAGTTCATGTTTGCGGGCCGCGCGGCCATCCTGGGCAAACTCGGGTGTCCGGTAAAACTCCCGCTCGAATCGCTCAATCAAGCCGCGCTCTTCAAGCGCCCTGAGCGTTGCGGCCGCGATCCCATGATTCTCGTAGAGGTGCGCCGCGACACGTTCTGGCTCACCGTGGAGCAAATCGAGATAGACCGCCGCCTGCTTTGGAGCCTTCCGCTGCAACTGCTCCAACTCCGCCGCGGACGGCACCGCCGTTTCGACAAGCCGTACGCAACTCTCCGTCTGAATACTGACCGCGGAATCCGCGGCAACAGGTTCCGAGCGTAGAACTCCGCGTGAACATAGGGTTCGCAGGGTATTGCTGAGCGCCGTCGCACCGACAGCCTGCGCCAGTTGCTTCTCCGTAAGAGATCCCCGGCGGTGGATTTCGGCGATGACCTTGCGTTGCCGCTCCGTGTAGCGGCCGGTTCCGAGCTGATCCAGTTGAAGGACATACCGCAGCTTGGATCGCACCGCGATGCCCGCGGGCACGGCGCTCTGCAGTGCCTCTCCCCAGGAGCAGCAGTAGTAGTCGGCAATCCACCGGCACAAGTCCAACAGCTCCTGAGAAAGCAGAGGCCCCTCATCCGGCAGATCGATGATCGAGCGAACCTTGTCCAGCGCGCAATCGGGGGCGAACGCCACGATGGTCCCGGTCTCGATGCGTTTTTGGAACGGCACGATGGCGCGCATGCCCGCTTGAACCCGGTGGCGCAGCGCGGCAGGCACGGCATACGTGAATGGCCGGTCAAGCGGGATAGGCAGAATGATATCCGCGTAGGCCCGCTCGTTCATGGTTGGAACTCACCGCCGGATGGACAGCTTTGGGCAGTCACCGGGATCAGGATGCGGTCTGCACCGCCTGCTTCGCGCTGGCGCCACCCCAGCGGTTGGCATCGACAAAACGCCGCCACACTTCCAATTGGTCGTTGGGGATGCGCGCGCCAAAGTGAGGGATCCACGCGGGTTTGATCGGGTGCTTGAGCAAGGGCATGCCAGCCTCGTCCGGGGTCCGATTGCCCTTGCGGACGTTGCATGCCAAACACGCCACCACCAGGTTCTCCCACGAATCCTCTCCAGCTCTGGACTGCGGAATCACATGATCCAGCGTCAACTGCGACTTGGGGAAATGCCTGCCGCAATACTGGCACAAACCCTTGTCCCGCTCAAAGATGCTATGCCGGGAGAATCGTACCTCATGGCGGATGAAACCGTTAAAGAGCGTAAGCAAGATGACTTCCGGGACGCGAATCCGGATGTTTGGCGTGTGGATGTAGCGTCCCCCGAGCCCATCCTGAGACAGGGTGAGCCAGTCCTCAAAGTCATGCAGGGAGTACTCGTAGGGGTGCACGGCGCGCGCTGCGCCCATGTAGAGCAAGGTGATAGCGCGGCGGACGGAGGCGATGTGAACCGCCGTCCACGACTTGTTCAAAACAAGTACATTCCCTTCCAACACCGCGCCAACTCCTATGAACCTGCACTACCAGACCTTATGCGTATACCTCTTTCTTCCGCGCCATCTTACGCCCCGCCCCTCGGCTCAGGAGGAACAGAGGGGCGCAGCCAGTATAGGACTCGGCAAAAGCCGAGTCAAACCGCCCGCGGAACCGGGAAGGACGGACTTCTGATCGCACAGACCGGGAACACTGCAAAGCTTGTTGTGAAAGCACACCAACCAGGAGTGCCAGTATCCTCGCTGGTATTTTGAAGAGCCGGCAGGGATGCCGGCGCTCCTGGCCGGTCTGTCTTTGCGGCGTGTTTTGTGTTGGTCAAGACTGGGAAACGCAAGAAGTCAGCGCAATTCGTGACTATCCCATTCTATCCCCGGCCTTCAGCAGGTGCGGATGAATGAGGCACTGCGGATTGCGTAGGGCGGGCAACTCAGTTCCGTTTTGACGTTATCCGCAATGGCACGTAGAATCAACCCGCCAGCTCGCAATAGAGGCTGGATAGACAGGTAGGAGGACTTCCGCGATGGCTGCATTCACAGACAAGGAAGAGCTGACGTGGGCCATGTTCTGCCACTTGGCGGCCCTGGCGATGTTTATTGGCATTCCGTTTGGCAACATCATCGGGCCGTTGATTGTCTGGCTGGTGAAGAAGGACCAATACGCTTTTGTGAACGATCAGGGCAAGGACGCGCTGAACTTCCAGATATCCGTCACAATCTACGGGGTCATTGCGGCTGTCCTCTGCTTTGTCCTCATTGGGATCCTCCTTCTGCCGCTGCTCGTTTTGTTTCAGCTCGTGTACACCATTATTGGAGGAATCAAAGCGAATCAGGGCGAGTACTTCCGGTACCCGTTCACCATCCGGTTTTTGAACTAGGGCTTTGAACACGTATCCAGGGATTCCAGGGAGACCAACTTTTCGATGCTGCTCAAGATCATTGCTTGCGAAGTCTTCACACGTGAAATCTGCTACTGCGTCGCGACATCGCCAAATGTCGTGGACCTCGAGTTCACGCCCAAGGGTGCGCACACGGATGCGAATGTGCTGCGCCGCCTTCTGCAGTTGCGTATAGACGAGGCCAACGCCTCCGGGAAGAACTACGACGCCATCGTCCTCGGACTGGGCCTGTGCGGAAACTCGACGGTGGGTCTCGTGAGCCGCGGGGCACCCCTGGTCGTTCCGCGCGCCCACGATTGCTGCACGCTCTTTATGGGGTCCAAGGAGCGGTACACCGAGCATTTCGCCGACAACCCCAGCCAAGCCTTCAGTTCCGCGGGCTACATCGAGCACGGCGGCGACTTCATGCGCGAGGCCGACGAGTTCCACCGGCAGATGGGATTTGACAGGACCTATGCGGAGTACGTGGAGCAATACGGAGCCGAAAACGCCGCTTTCATCTGGGAAACGCTCCATCCCGTGCGGGTTGAGGAACAAAGAGACCACCGCGTCGTCTACATCGAGGTCCCCGAATTTGCGCACCTTGGCTACGCCGGGCAGTGCCGCGAAAAAGCCGAGGCGGAAGGCAAGTGCTTCCTTCAATTGGAGGGCAACCTGAATCTTATCCGCAAAATGGTTCACGGCGAATGGGATGACCGCGATTTCCTCGTGTTGAAGCCCAACGAGACCATCGCCGGGGTCTATGACTGGGACGAGGTACTGCGCGCGGCGCCGCCCGATAGCGAAAAGAATGCCTCTTGACGTATACTCTTGGAGCGCATGGTTGCAGGGCGCACGTCGGCGCTGAAGCAAGTGAAGGGCGAGCGTATGCCGAATCGCATTGTTTGGTTTGATATTCCAGTCCGCGATATGGGCCGTGCCAAGGAGTTCTACTCGGAAGTGCTCGACGTGGAGGTCACGGAAGATTTTCCGGGGGTTGCCGTAATTGTCTCACGCAACAGCGACGAGGTGTTCGGCTGCCTGTTCACCAGCGAGACGGAGCGCCCCACGTGGCGCGGACCGCTGGTCTATTTCGACGTAAGCGGCCGTATGGACGCCGCGGTCGAAGCCGCGACACGCTGCGGTGGTAGAATCCTGAATCCATCCCACCGGGTCGGGCCTTTTGGGCAGCGCGCCATCGTCATCGACAGTGAGGGAAACCGCATCGCCCTCCATTCGGAGTGACGGGGACCCGCCCTTGCGTCCAGGCACGACATCCCGGCACCTGCCCAAAGGCATGCGCATTCTCCATGAGGATCGCGACATTCTCGTCATCGACAAACCACCCGGGCTGCTGTCCATGGCCACGGACAGCGAGAAGGAGCGGACCGCGCTCCACGCCCTGACCGACTACGTGCGCAAAGGCAACTCCAAATCGCGGCTACAGGTATATATCGTTCACCGGCTGGACCGCGAAGTCTCGGGAGTCCTCGTGTTCGCGAAGAGCCTTGAAGCCAAGCAGTTTCTTCAAGAGCACTGGGCCGACAACGAGAAGAAGTACCTCGCGGTCGTCCACGGTAGAATGCCCAAGCAGGCCGATACGATTTCTTCGTACCTGGTGGAAAACCTGGCGCTCGCCGTGCGCTCGACTCAGGACAAGAGCCTCGGCAGGCTTTCCCACACGGCCTATAGGGTCTTGCGTGAAACGAGAGACTACAGCCTTCTCGAGATCAACTTGCTCACTGGGCGCAAACACCAGATTCGCGTGCACCTCGCAGAAAGTGGACACCCTATCGTGGGCGACCGGAGATACGGCAGGGAAGACAAGAAACACAAGCGGATTGCGTTACATGCAACCTCCCTGATGCTCACACATCCGTATACGGGCGAGCGCATGACCTTCAAGTCCGAGCCGCCCGTTCTGTTTAATACCCTCGTCGGAAAGGTTGAACCGGCCCGCAAGGACGGGTAATCATTCACAACACAACACGGAGAATGCGAAACATGTCCAATCGAGTTATATGGTTTGACCTGCCCGTCATCGACCTGAAGAGGGCAATGAAGTTCTACAGCAAGGTGCTTGAAGCCGAGGTCCGGGAAGATCGCCCGGGCGTGGCGGTCATCACGCATGAGGCTGGCGAGGTATCCGGCTGCCTTTACGCGAAGCTCAGCACCGGACCGTCTGAAGGCGGCGCTCTCCTGTATTTCAACGCCAATGGGCGCCTGGAAGAGGCGGTCGCGGCTGCAGAACAGAACGGCGGGAGCGTGGTGAAGCCGCCTCACAGCATCGGGCCCTACGGGCGGCGGGCGATTGTGATGGATAGCGAGGGCAACCGCATCGCATTGCATTCGGAATGAGAGGAACCCTTTGCCTCACATCTATGTCGATGCCGACGGCTGCCCGGTGAAGGAGGAAGTCTACCGGGTGGCCAAACGGTATTCGCTCAATGTCACCCTCGTGGCCAACTCATGGATGCGCACGCCCGAATCCACACACGTCACGCTCAAGCTTGTGGGCAATGGACTGGACGAGGCCGACGACTGGATCGTCGGGCATGCTGATGCGGGTGACATCGTGGTGACCGCGGACATCCCCCTGGCCGCGCGCTGCCTGAAACAAGGTGCCTCCGCA
>JADLCA010000228.1 GCA_020847495.1 Candidatus Hydrogenedentota bacterium
AAACCCAAACACTTGGACCGCCAGTTCAGCCGCTTTGAGCTGGACCTCATCGCTCGAACCGCTCACCAATTTCTCAAACAGCACCCGCTTGAGGGTCTCCTCGACGAGCGACTCGGAAAGGGGCTCGCCGGGTGCAGGCAGGGCTAGTTGGTCGAACAGACGCCCGCCGGCACGTCCGTTGTCCGAAGGAGACGCGCCGGCCGCATACGACTCGAGTCCTGCCTGAGGCTGGCTGTGTAATGCAGTCATGCACATGTCGCGGCCTGTGCGGATATCCTCGTTGTCGGGGTATTCCTCCGCGAGAACCTGAAAGATGCTGAGGGCTTGGGCGTAGCGCCGCGAGAAATAGAGGTCTACCGCCTCCGCGAAGCGGCGTTTGGCCTCCGCCGCGGGGCCCGGCGTGGGGTGCGCGCCGAATCCCCATCCCTCCGGGATCGGGCGGGCGCTTTGCGCGGGCACAGGCGCCACCACCGACTGGCTGCGCACCGGCGTCGCGGCATCCGCCGTGATGGAGATTACGCGCCCGCAAGCCGGGCAAAGTCCCGTCTTGCCGAGGGCGGAGCGTGGAACCTGAATCCGTTCCCCGCACACACATAAAACCATTAAGCGTCGCACAGTGCGAGTTTCCCTTCACCAGTGGCCCGCGCGGTTTGCCTGACCGGGTAGAGCATTCTACTTCCTGCCCAGGAATCGCAGCAAGGCGTCCACGAGCATCGTTTGATCCTCGTCCCCTTTGCGCGCCGCGACCTCCGCAGGCAGCGAGTCCGGAGATTCCACGTCGGGAAGGGATGAGCCGTCATCCTCCGCCCCACAGGCGGCCTGCTCCCGCTCCAAGCTTTCGGCCCGCAGAGTTTCCAGAGCGGCATTGGCATCGTCCAGTTCTCCGCGCAGGCGCGCGGCTTCCCGGGCGGCTTCCTCCACGGCCTCCTTCATGCTCGAAAGATCCGCGCGGAGTTGCATGCATTCCTGCTCCCTGTCGCGCGCCAGCACGAGCGCTTCTTCGGCATCACGCTCCAAGCCCCGGATATCCTCATCGGATTGAGCGAGCCGGGTTTTGAGATTGGCCAATTCCGACTCGGCTTCTTCTGCCGACGACTCTAGGGCCGTATGTGCGGCGCGGAGCGTCTCCAATTCACGGCCACGTTCGAGAGACTCCGACTCCCGGGCCGTCGCCAGTGCCTCGGCAGTCTCAGCCGCACTCCGGGAGGTTTCCGCCGCGTTTTCCGTTTCGATCAGCTTGCGCTGAATCCGCTCCATCTCGCTCATGTGAGAGGCCTCGCGCTGACGCAGCGCCTCAAGCGTGGCCTCGGCGCGCGCAGCGTCCTCCGCAGAACGATCATATCGTGCCTGTAGATCAGCGGAGAGCGCATCCCGGGACCTGAGCAATCCTTCCAACTCCGAAATCCGCTCTTGGAGCGCATCCCGTTCAGCGCGCACGTGCAGGGCGGAGTCCCGCTCTTGCTCCAGAAGGCGGACATGCTCTTCCATCTCCCGCATGCGTTCCCGGCTGTCTTCAAGCACCTGGCGGTGCCGCTCCGCTTCCTGGCGCGCCAGCCGCGCCTCTTCCTGAGCTTCGGCCAGTGCCGCGATGCGGCCATCCTGCTCCAGGGCCAGAGCCGACTGAATTGCGGCCTCGGACCTCTCCCGTTCTGCGAGGGTCTCGGCGGCCTGACGCGCCGCCAGTTCCAATTCTCCCCGCGCGCGTTCCAATTCGCTGCGCAGGGTTTCCCGCTGACTGCGAACGGCGTCCAACTCCGTTGTCAGATCGTCGAGCTTCCTGGATTGCTGTGCCAGCCGGGCGTGCAGTTCTTCCACTTCCTGCAAAGACGGAATGGGGGGAGCAAGGGTGGTCACCGCGCATAACGCAGGGCCTTCCTGTCCAGCCTCGATCATGGACATTGGCGGGAAACCGGCGAGATCCATCCCCCGCTCATGAGTCTCAGCCGGGGGTGCAGCCGCTTCATTCAAAGAAGGGACAATCGCGACGCGCGTGCAGCGGCGGCACCACGCGTGCCGTCCCGCATGGGCCGGTTCAACCCGCAGCACATTTCCACAGTGTGGACACTCAAATTCGATCATGCCCGTCACCAAGTACCCTACCAGAGTGTACGACCGTGCTGAGTATACCACTCTTTGGCGGGCCAATTGCACCCAGCCCAATCGGGAGTCAGGAGGCGCACTCCAAAATCGGCACGTGGTGAAACCTGCGGGCCGAAACCGGTGTTATAGAGGAGGAAGTTGCCGCGGCAAGGAGGAACAGGTGGTCTTTCAGTGCTTCATTCGACGCGTGCTGGCGATGGCGCTTGCCGTGGCGGGCATTGCCATGCCGTGCTCCGCGCACCAGCATATCCGCCATGCGGTCAACATACCCATGCGCGACGCGCCGTATACGCTGGCCGCGGATGCCTATCTTCCAGCCGCGAGCGGTTCATGGCCGGTAATCCTGATCCAGACTCCCTACAACAAGAATCTCTTTGCCCCGGTGTTCACCCTTGAGCTGACGGACAACCCGCTCCTCGAAAGTCCGGACTACGCCTTTGTCGTGCTCGACTGGCGCGGATACTTCGCCTCGGCGGGTGCCGCATACTCTGGCAGTCCGACCCGTGGCGAAGACGGTTATGACGCCGTGGAGTGGATCGCCGATCAACCCTGGTGCACAGGAAACGTCGGGACGTGGGGTGCTTCGGCCCTGGGTAACGTTCAAATGAAGACCGCAGCCGAACATCCTCCGGCGCTCAAAGGTTGTGTGCCCATTGTGTACCACTATGGCGAGACCTACGACCAGTACTACCCGGGCGGCGTGTTTTACAAGAGCCGGAATGATTTCGTCGCGGGGACCTTCGGCGCGGGCACCCTTGTACGCGCCAATCCGCAGTTCAACCTGCTCTGGCAAATCCTCGAAAACACAACGGGCGATCCCTCGCTCATCGAACTGCCCATGCTGCATATTACGGGCTGGTACGATCACGAGACCGCCATCACCATCCGCGAGATGCAGTCCATCCAGGCAAATGGCGCTCCAAATGCCCTCGGCAAGCAAAAGCTCATCATCGGCCCGTGGACCCACGGCGGCATTGGCGCGCTCGCCCAAGGCGAACTCGAGTATCCGGCGGCGGAGCACTACTCATCGATTGCCGCGCTTGTATTCTTCGACCGGTATCTTCGGGGGATGAGCAACGGGTGGGAAAGCCGCCCCGCCGTTGAGTACTTCCGCATGAACGACGACCTTTGGGTACAGGCCTCCACGTGGCCGCCCTCCGGCATGGAGGCGCGGCAGTTCTTTCTGCGCGCGGATGGCTCGCTCGCGGACACAGCGCCCGCGGCCGAGCAGACCCTTTCCTATACTTCCAACCCGAACGATCCGGTGTTGACCGTCTACGGTGCGACAATCAACTCGGCCTTGGGCGAGCAAGGCCCCGGCGATCTCAGCGCCTTGGAAGCGCGCGCGGATGTGCTGACCTTCACCACATCCGCCCTTACCGCGCCGTTGACCATCGAGGGCACGGCCTCCGTGCGCCTCTTCTTCGAGTGCGACGCGGTGGACACGGACTTCGCCGTGCGTCTCACTCACGTGTATCCCGACGGACATTCCATGCTGCTCGTCGACGGCATCCGCCGCGCGTCATTGCGGAACAGCTTTGAAACGCGCGAGCCGCTCAACACGGGGACGGTCTATGAGATTGTCGTGGACATTCCGCCCGTGTCTGTGACGATTCCCGCGGGCCATCGCCTCCGGGTGCTCGTGGGTCCCTCCAACTACGACCGGTTCGACAAGAACATGCAGGACGGATCGAATCTGTCCGACGAATCCGGCGCAACGCCTGTCTCCGCGCAGGTGAACCTGCACTTCAGTCAGGCCTATCCATCCGCTGTGACGCTTCCCGTAGTACCTGCGGGGCCTGACACGGACGGCGATGGCCATCCGGACAGCGTGGACGCGTTTCCCTTGCGGTCCGACGAATGGGAAGATGCGGACGGAGATGGACTTGGCGACAACTTCGAGCAAATCATCATAGGTGACGACCCCGGTGACGGCATTGGGAGCTTGGCGGATGTTTTGGGCGGCGACGACTACGATGGGGATGGCAGTTCGAACTATCAGGAATTCCTGTACGGCACCGACCCGGTAACGCCGTCGCCGCCATTGCCCGCAACGGACCCAGATTCGGAAACGATTCTGTTTCTGATTTTGGGGCTTGCTGGCGCGGCATGGATTGCGCGGGGCTTGCCAAATCGCGGGCGATGTGCTTAACTGAGAGAAGGCTGAAACTTCATTCAGGTGCTCATGCTCGACCCGCGCTCTCCCATCAAGGGGCGTGGCGCCACGGGGCGTCCCCCCAACCGCTTCGACCAAGTCGCGTACGTGCGCGACTTGGATGAGGATTACGCCGAGGATCCCCGTCCCGATACGCAGTATCTTCCCGACGCCTCGAAATCGATCATCAGCACCAACAACAGTCCGGACATCCCCTTCGAGGCAAGTCTCAACCCCTATCGTGGATGCGAGCATGGGTGCGTCTACTGCTATGCCCGGCCCACCCACGAGTACCTGGGCTTTTCGTCCGGGCTGGACTTTGAAACGCGGATCATGGTCAAGCATGAGGCGCCCGCGCTGCTTCGGGAGGCGCTCGCCTCGCCCCGCTGGAGGCCAAAGGTCCTCAGCATGTGCGGCGTCACGGATGCCTACCAACCCGTCGAGAAAAAGCTCCAACTCACGCGAAAGTGCCTGGAAGTCCTCGCGGAGTTCCGTAATCCCGTGGGGATCGTCACCAAGAACGCGCTGGTCATGCGCGACATAGACATCTTGAGCGAACTCGCCGCGCACAGCGCGGTCATGGTGATGCTCTCTGTCACCACGCTGGATGTTCCCTTGAACCGTGTGCTTGAACCCCGGACCTCGTTGCCGCGCCAGCGTCTGGAGGCTATCGCGCGTTTGGCGGAGGCAGGAATCCCGGTGGGGGTCATGGTGGCGCCCGTGATCCCGGGATTGAACGACGAGGAGATCCCCGCCGTCCTCCGGGAAGCGGTAGCGGCGGGTGCGCGTCACGCCAGTTTTACCATGCTGCGGCTACCCCACGCCGTGGCTCCGCTCTTCGAGGCGTGGCTCGAAGCACACTATCCGGATCGTAAGGATCGCATCCTCAATCGCATCCGCTCCGTGCGCGATGGGCGCCTCAACGATGGGCAGTTCGGTTCGCGCATGAGGGGAGAAGGGTTTCACGCGGAACAAATCGCCAACCTGTTCCGTGTTGCATGCCGCAAGTTCGGGTTCAACGAGCAGGAGCTGGAGCTTTCGACGGAGGCGTTCCGGCGCCCGGAGAGGGGTGGTCAGATGTCCCTCTTCGAGACGCAGGACTGAACGCGCCTGTCTTTGCGGCAGGAAGAAAAGAAAACCGGCAAGCACATGCGCGTGTGCTTGCCGGCATGAGGATTTCTACCCCACTACACCGGAGCCGATTGCCCCAAGTACTTATTGGGCAGGTGCGGCCGGAGCAGCCGCATCAGCCGGAGCGGCATCAGCCGGGGCCGGCTCGACCGGGGCAGCAGGAGCTGGCTCAGCCGGAGCGGGTGCCGCTTCTTCCGCCGGGGGTTCCGCCGGAGTGACGTCGGCAGCCGCGGGCGGCTCTGCCGACGGTTCCGATACGCCCGGTTCGCCCGCTGGCGGCTCCGGAGCCGGTGCGCAGCTGAACGTGCCGATAGTCAAGAACCCCAGAACCAGGATACCTACGAGCAGTCGATGCATGGTCGACCTCCTATGTGGCGCTGAAAAAACCGGCTTGCGTCTTTACTCTTCCGCTGGCCCGCTTATGTTGTGTTGCCGGTCTCGCACGCGCCGCGTTCGAATTTTCTAGCGGGTCCTTACTAAATACTGATTCTACTACAGAAACGCGAGTTGCACAATATTTTCATGCGGCAAGACTTTACGCGCGCCGGCAAGTTCTCCGCCGCATTGGTGAATGCGACGGCTCCTTGTATAATGGGGCGTTGGAAGGGCCATTTACGCCGCGGTCCAAGCGCCTTGAAACCCGGCACATCCCAGGGAGCAAATCCATGACCGGCACCCTCAGTCCAGGCACGTATTTCATGACCGGTTGCGCCAGTGGCATCGGGCGCCACGTGGCCGGTCTGCTGCTGGGCCGTGGCGACCGGGTGTACGCTACGGATGTGAATTTCGACGCGTTGAAGAAGTGCGCGACCGACGACCATTGGCCTGAGAACCGTTCGCGCTGCGACCTGCTGGACGTTCGCAGCCGCGAAGACTGGGAAGCGGTATTCGCGCGGGCAGTGGACGCCTTTGGGCGCATAGACGTGTGCATGAACATCGCAGGCGTGATGCTCTCCGGCTGGGCGCACGAGCAACCTGCCCACGAAGTGGACCTCCAGATCGACGTCAACACCAAGGGTGTCATCTGGGGCACGCAGGCCGCCGCACGCCACATGATCGAAAAGGGCGGCGGCCACATCGTCAACATCTCTTCCATGGCGGGGATTGGCTCAATACCGGGGATCGCCGTCTACACGGCATCCAAACATGCCGTGCGCGGCTTCTCGCTGGCGGCGGCGTTCGAGTTGAAGAAACATGGTATCGCCGTGACCGCGGTGTGCCCGGATGCCATCAAGACGCCGCTGCTGGAACAATCCGCCCGGCACGAGGCCGGGGCCGTCGTGTTCTCCGGGTCCCGCCTGCTTACCCTCGAAGAAGTCGGCCGCATAATTGTCGACCGCGTGCTTGTGCGGCGGGAACT
>JADLCA010000229.1 GCA_020847495.1 Candidatus Hydrogenedentota bacterium
CCGAGTAGGTCCCCATTCACCTCTTCGTGTTTCTCCGGTCGCTGAACCCCGGAGTCTTGTTGCTCCCCGCGCGACGTGGAGATAGCGCGCATTAAGTAGTAGACTGGTGGCTTCACGGGGTGTGGACCGCGTACCAGGCTGTAGACCGCCGGGGAGCGCCGTCCAGGGACAGGCGAGGGAGGAAAACGACGCATGAAGAAGCGGGGCACTTCGGTGAACAAAGCGGCGAGGTCTGGCATGAGCCGCCGTGATTTCCTGAAACGCACGGGGGTGGCGTCGGCGGCCGTGGCCGGGTTCCCTTACATCATCCCGGCGTCCGCGCTCGGGGCCGACGGCACGGTCGCGCCGAGCAATCGCATCGTCATGGGGTGCATCGGCGTGGGCAGCCAGGGCACGGGCAACATGGAAGGTTTCTTGAAAATGCCCGAGGCCCAAATCGTCGCCGTGTGCGACGTGGATCGGGCCCACCGCGAGAATGCCCAGAAGATCGTCAACGAGACCTACGGCAACCAGGACTGCGCCGGGTACAATGACTTCCGCGAGTTCTTGGATCGCGATGATCTCGACGCCGTGTCCATCGCCGTGCCGGATCACTGGCATTCGATTCCCGCTATCGCCGCCGCGAAGAAGGGACTGGACATCTACGCCGAAAAGCCGCTCGCGCTGACCATCAACGAAGGCAAGGCCATGGTCGAAGCGGTGCACCGTTACGGTATCGTGTGGCAGACGGGGAGCTGGCAGCGCTCGAAGGAGAACTTCCGGCGCGGATGCGAACTGGTGCGGTTGGGCCGCATAGGCGAAGTGCATACGGTAAAGGTCGGGTTGCCCACTGGCCATAGCATCGAGCCGCAAGCCGCCATGCCTATTCCGGATGGATTCGACTACGATTTCTGGCTGGGGCCCGCCCCCGAAGCCCCCTACACGGAGAAGCGTTGTCACTGGGACTTCCGGTGGATACTCGATTACTCCGGCGGGCAACTGACGGACTGGGCCGCGCACCACTGCGACATCGCGAACTGGGGCATGGGCACTGAAGGCACGGGCCCGATCTCCGTGGAAGGACAAGGCGATTTCCCGCGCGATGGTCTCTACAATGCGGCGATCAACTACATGCTGGAATGCAAGTATGCGCCTGGCGCCAGTCCCGTCGCGCCGAAGGGCTTCACGATGCTGGTGTCCAACAGCTTCCCGATGGGCACGCGCTTTGAAGGCTCGGAGGGCACACTGTTTGTTGACCGGGGCGATGTCCTCGAAACGGACCCGCCCGCGTTGAAGGATTCGCAGCTTGGCCCGAACGAGACGCCGCTGTACAAGAGCGAGAATCACGCGCGCAATTTCTTCGACTGCGTGCGGAGCCGCAAGCCGACGATTACACCGATTGACGCGGCGCACCGCGCGATTTCCATTGCGCATCTCGGCAACATCGCGATGCTGCTCGGACGCAAGGTGGAATGGGACCCGGAGAAGCAGAGCTTCCCGAACGATCCGGTTGCGGAACGCAAGCTCATGCGGGCGATGCGCGGGCCGTGGCACATCTGAGCGGGACTGAATCGCGTGATGACAACTGCAACGTCAACATACGGAGGGGAGCGCGAAGGTTTCGCTCCGAAGGGGATAGACACGATGACCTCGAATACCGTTCAAACTCTTGCGGCCGCCGGAGGCGCCGCTTTACTTGCTTCGGCCGCATCCGCCAAAACGGCGGATGATCTCCTGAAAGAGATCTCGACCTACCAGTTTGGTCAGAGCCGTGAGCCATTGACCCAGGTGGAAGATTGGGTGCGTATCAACCTGGGTTCACCCGAATTGAGCCAGGCCATCGCGAACACGCTCGCGGGCCTGTTGTCCACAAGCGCGACCAAGGACTGCAAGCTGTTTGTGTGCCGTCAGCTCGCCGTGATCGGCACGGACGAGAATGTGCCCGTGATTGCCGCACTCCTTGCCAACGCAGAAACCGCGGACATGGCGCGCTACGCGCTTCAGCGCATGCAGAGTCCTTCCGTCGATACGGCGCTGCTCGCCGCACTCGACGGAGCGGGAGACGCCGCGACGGGCATCATCAATACGCTGGGCGAGCGGCGATCGGCAGGCGCCGCGAAGGCGCTTGCTTCATTCGTGACATCGGACAACGCTAAAGTGGCCGAGGCCGCCATCGCCGCTCTCGGCAAGATTGGTGGGGCCAAATCCGCGAAGGTATTGGCACAAGCCCAGGGCAATGTCGCGCCGGGATTGCGCCGCTCTGTTTCCGATGCGCAACTGGCGATAGCGGCATCGTGCGCAGAGGCGGGTGATGCAGCAACCGCGAAGGCTATTTACAGATCACTGACCGGGGAAGACGAAGAAGCGCCGGTTCGCAAAGCCGCTGAGTTGGGGCTTGCCTCGATGGGCTAGATGACGCCAATGCAATTGGAGATTCACGCGGTGCTTGATGCAGGACACTAAGAACATCCCCCTTCACCCCCTTCAAAGGGGGACCGCGCAGCACTGTATTTGTAGATAAGGAAGTGACTTGGGAGTAGCGAGTGGACTCTTGGCGCAATGAACGCGCGGGCCGGGGGGGCTGTTGAGGACGCCAAGTGTTTTCTTATTTGGGTTGACCTGTACGTAGGAGAACATGCTGTGCAGAGAATCCTGTCGTTCGCAATTGCCGCCTTCTTGGCGGCGTCCGCCTCTCCCCAGGGCTTGTCCATTGCCACATTTCGCGCGGATGTCACGCCGCCGCTGGGTTCGCCGTTGTGCGGCGGGGCGGTCTTGCCCGCACAGGCTGTCAATGACCCGCTCACTGCGCGCGGGCTGATCCTCCTCCCGGAAGGCCAGCAGCCGATCGTGCTGTGCGCGGTGGACTGGGTCGGCATCGCAAACAGCGGCCACGACGCGTGGCGTGAGGCTATCGCCAAGGCCGCGAACACCGACGTGAGCCGCGTTGTCGTGCACACGCTGCACCAGCACGACGCGCCCTTCTGCGATTTCGCGACGGAAGACTTGATCGATCCGCTGGGGTTTGGCGGGCGCACGTTCAACGTGCCGTCCGCTCGGGAGTGCATCCAGCGGACCGCGGACGCTGTGGCGGAGGCCATCACGTCTCCCAGGGCCGTCACACATGTGGGTGTGGGGCAAGCGGAAGTTCAGATGGTGGCGTCGAACCGGCGTGTGCTCGGTCCGGACGGCAAAGTTGCGCACGTGCGGTGGACGGCCACGAAGGACCCTGAGGTTCGAGCGGCGCCGGTCGGCACCGTTGATCCGATGGCGAAGGCCGTCAGCTTCTGGGATGGCGAAACGCCGGTAGCCGTCCTCACGTATTACGCGACTCATCCGCAGAGTTACTACGGCCAGGGCATGGTCAGCGCGGACTTCGTGGGCATGGCACGAACGCAACTTGAAGAAACGTTGCCGGGCGTTGCCTGCATCCATTTCAACGGCGCCAGCGGCAATGTGACCTCTGGCAAGTGGAACGACGGCTCTCCGGAGAACCGGCCCGTGCTGGCGGGGCGTCTCGCGGATGGTATGCGGAGGGCTTGGGAATTCACGCACCGCCATCCGATCGCCGCTGGAGATGTTGAATGGGCCACGAAGGACGTTTTGCTGCCTCCGCGCGCGGAAATCACGCTGGACGGTGAGCGTGCGCGCCTCGCCGACACCATGCTTCCTGATGATCAGCGCATCCGCGCCGCGCGTGAGGTTGCCTGGATGGAACGTATCCAGCAGGGACATCCGACGACGTTGTGGATGCTCAAACTTGGACCCGCCTGTGTGCTGCATATGCCCGGCGAACTTTTCGTCGAGTATCAGCTGATGGCTCAGGCATTCCGGCCCGATCTTCTCGTGTGCATGGCCGCCTACGGCGACTACGCCCCCGGTTATATTGGGACGACGATCAGTTACGAGGAAGGCGGTTACGAGACCGGCCTCTACGTGTCGCGAACGGCCCCCGAGGTGGAGGACGTGCTTGTGGGAGCCATGCGCGAATTGCTGCGATTCTAATCCGCTTGTAGCGCCCGCCTTTCACGGCGGGCGTTTCGTCTTCTTCGCCAGCGAACCGAACGGACACAGGACTGGGAGTAATACCATGGGCCGTTTTCACTTGGTGGTGTTGTGTGCCACTCTTTCCACCAGCGCCTTTGCGCAAGACACGCTGGGCATCCCACTCAAGCCCGATCCTCCCTTCGCCATCGATGGTGAATTGGGCGATTGGAGCGCAGTGCCAAATGCGCTCAACATATCCACTACAGAACAAGTGGTCTGGGGGAGCGGCACTTGGACGAGTCCGCAGGACCTCAGCGGCGTGGTGCACTTCGCATGGCGCACTGAATACCTTTTCGTGGCCGCGGAAGTCACCGATGAAGCCCTGCGGCAGAGCCTGCGTGGAAATTCCCTGTGGAAAGGCGATCACATTGAGATTTATGCCGATGCGCGCCCCGAGGAAGAGGCCGAACGCGACTCCTTTGGCGCGGGCCAATTCCATGTCGCCATCAGCCCGGGCAATTTCAAGCAGACGGGCGATCCGTTGACCGATACTTCTCCCGAAGTCTTCGTCTACCACCCGAACAATGCTCCCGCCGAGGGCGCGCTCGTGGCGGCCAAGCAGACTGCCACAGGATACACGCTGGAGGCGGCGATCCCGTGGCAGGTGCTGGGACTAAGCGCCGTGCTGGAAGGTATGCCCTTGCGGATTGAGGCCGGCCTGTCTGATACCGATAGCAATGAGCCGGGCCAGGAGGCCCTGGCCACCACAGGCACGGGCAAGTGGGAGCACACGCGCTCGCGGTTGCGCCCTGCGGTGCTGTCCGGCACGGACGGCAAGGCAGAGGTTGTCGCGCGCGGCACGAAGATCTTCGACACGCTTGAAGTGCAACTTGGCAAGGGCAGCGATTTCGCCTTTGAGGTAAGCGATATTCCGAGCAACCTCGAAGCCGTGCTGACACTTCAAGCGCGCCTGCAAACGGAAAACGTGGCAGGCTACACCCATTGCATGCGCGTGACGCTCAACGGGCAGAGCCTGGACGCCAGTCGCCTGCTGAACAAACCCTTGCGCGTGAAGTCGCGGGGAGGACAGGTGTACTCGATGGCTGCGGACGATTTGATGTCCACCTTCTACAGTCCTGATTTCGATAGTCCGGACGTCGATCCACACTACGGCTTGCTCGATGGCATCAAGGCGTGCACCTTTGAGTTTCGCGTCACCGATCTCGTTAAGCAAGGCGCAAACACGCTGAGGATCGATAACGCCGCGCCGGAATCCGTCACCAACGTCCTTGTGGCAGGCGGGGCCACACTGGTGTTCAAGCCCGCGGCGCAAGCTAAGAAGGAGAAGGCCGGCCCGCCAACCGGGCCGCTGCCGCATCGAGAACCGAGGACCGCGCCTGTAACGTTCAAAGCAGACCAAGTGGACGATGCCACGATCGAAGTTCGAGTGCGTGAAGAGGTGTTCACCGTCAAGAGCCGGTTCTCAACGCCCGCGCCCGAATGGGTTCAGGGTACAAACAGCTACTTCCGTTTTGAACGTGCGATGGAGACTACAGCCGAGGCCGTGATCGTTCGCGACACGCTCACCAACTTGACGAACGACAAGCTGCCTATCATGCAGCGGCATGAGATTGACATGGGCGGCCGCCAGAAAGTGTTGATGCTATCGGGCCTGCACCAGGCCAGCGGTAGCGGCTCCACCAATGCGCCATCCAATCCCACCACCTTTGCGGGCACGGAAACGGCAGGTATCGGCATGCTGCCGCTTGGCGATGTCATGCGTCAGCACGCGGCCAACTATGGTGTCGGCGGCGCCGTGGGTCTCGCGGACAACAACCTCGTGCTGGCGCCGGGCGCCGCGTACACCGCGGAGTGGGCGCTCATCCCAACCGATGCGCCGGACTACTGGCAATTCATCAACGCCGCGCGCCGCGTCTTGGACGCGAACTTTCTCATCGACGGGGGCTTCGCGTTCTTCCGCGCCGGTCCCTTGACAGATGCGTGGAGCGATGAGCAGACCACGGACTTCCTGCGCTTTAAGGATGTGCTGTATGCGTGTGCCTCGATCGACTATCCGATGTACAAGGGACGCTACCCGCACGGGACAGCTTTCCAGGCGGTTACCCACGATAATTTCAGGAACGCCTTCGAGCGGCGGAAACGTCTCGCGCCGGACGTGAAGAACCTCGTCTACTACCACTGCTTCATCGACGTGCTGGACGAGAGCCCTGAACGATATGCGGACGCCCGGGTGCTGCGCCCCGACGGCACGCAGGCGGATTATGGGTTGCCCCACGATCGGATCTTCTTCCCCACGGAAAAGAACACCTACGGCGCCGATATGACCAAGAGCATAGACCTCATCTTCGATGATATCCGAGCGGACGGCGTGTACTGGGACGAACACGAATACAGCCGCTGGATGTTCCACTACGGCGAACCGTGGGATGGCTACTCCGGCGATATTGATCCGCAGAAGATGACGGTGACGGGGTTGAAGTCCTCGGTCACACTGCTGACCGAAGCCTGGCGATTGACGCTCGCGAAACGCATTCTCGCGCGCGGGCCGCTCATCGGCAACGGACCGCCCTTCACGCGCGCCATGGCCGCATTGAAGTTCCCCTGTTTCGTCGAGACGGGCAGCATCACGCATTGCACGCAGGCGCACCTGCATTCGCCGATCGCGCTGGGGGATCACCTCACGGAACGCAACGAACTCGACGCCTATAACACGATGCTCGCGGCGCTCGACTACGGATGCGTGTACCATTGGTACAACGACATGACCGTTATCCCGACGCATCATCACCTCACGCGTTACATGTTCCCCATTACCCCTTTGGAATTGCACGAGGGTTACATCATCGGAAAAGAACGCATCATCACGAAGATAAGCGGCCTCTTCGGATGGGGCGACGCGGCGGCGCATGAAGTGCACGTGTTCGACGATACGGGGCGCGAAGTGGAAGGCTTCGGCGCGCCATCCGTGAATGAAGATGGCAATACCTACACGGAACTGCGCCTCGCGGAAGGATGGTCTGCGGCGATCGTGCGTAATTAGGGGATGTGTGCCATGAGGTTGTGGATTGCCGAGTTTGCGCTTGTGGGTGTGGCGTTTGCGTTCATGTTGAACACCTACGCAGACCCTGTACTCGCGACCGATCCAGCGTGGCGGCACGTGTACGTGCGCGGAGAAACGGCCGCCGTTACGTTTGAAGCGCGTGGTGCGACGACAGCGCTTGCTGATATCGATGGCTGGCTGCCGGAGCAGGTCGAGATTAACGATGGCATCGGCACGTACTCCGTCAATACCGCGCTTCTGAGGGCCGGAGACTACCTGGTGCGCGTTTCCTCGGCGGATGCGCAAGGCGGCCCGATCGCGCTCTCGATTCCGCTGA
>JADLCA010000230.1 GCA_020847495.1 Candidatus Hydrogenedentota bacterium
AACTTGAACCGGGCCAAGTCCTGCCGTATACGACCGACAAGGTGATGGATATCTTGTGGCAACGGCTGCCTTCGCGCGTGCCCGGGGGAGAGTTGCGATTCTCGATCGCCGAAGCGAGTGAGCTTTCCACAAGGTCCTTTTCCCTGCAAGTCCGGGGCGACGACGCCCGCACGCTCGCTCTGTATGCGGATCGCCTCAAGTCGGTCATGAAGAACAATATCCCTGAGATATCCGAGATCACGACCGATACCGATCGTGCCAAGCAAGAAGTCCAGATTAACGTCAATGAAACCCTTGCCGAGTTCTACGGGTTGACTCCCATGGCGATTGCGCAGACCGTGGACTTTGCCTTGCGAGGGATTCGGATTTCGGAGTTGAAACAGGGGGGGCGTGAGATCCCGGTATGGGCCCAGTTCCAGGAAGAGGACCGGAAATCCCGGGGCAATCTTGAAAACGTTACTGTATTCAGCGCTTCCGGCGAGCCACTTCCGATCAATCGTGTCGTGGAATTCACGAAGTCCAAAAGTCCTCAATCCATCATCCGAGTGAACGGCAAGAACGTCGTTACCCTGACGGCCAAGATCCGGGGCGAAAACCTGGGCAGGATCATGAAGGATCTGAAAGTCCTTCTTTCCGATTTCGACATGCCTACAGGATATTCCATCGAGTTTGGAGACGAACTGCTGAACCTCGATGAAAACATGACCAGCTTCCTGACGGCGCTGGCTCTCGCGGTGGTCCTTATCTATATTGTGATGGGCGCCTTGTTCGAATCGTACCTCCTGCCATGGTCCATTTTGACCACCCTGCCGCTGGCGGGGATCGGGGTCGTGTGGGCCTTGTATCTGTTTGATACCCCCGTGGACACGGTGACGTTGATCGGCATCATTCTCTTGATGGGAATCGTTGTGAACAACGGAATCGTGCTCGTGGACTACGTGAACCAGATGCGCGTCCAGGGTATGGACCGCTTCCAGGCCATCCTTGACGCCGGACGCGACCGTTTCCGTCCCGTCATGATGACGGCCCTTACTACCATCCTGGGCTGCGTCCCCATGGCGTTGGGTAGCTCCGTGGGCGGGGAAGTGTCGTTTGGGGGGCTTGGGCGTGCCCTCATAGGCGGATTGACTACGGGAACGGTGTTGACGCTCTTTATCGTCCCGGTTTTCTACACATTGTTTGACGACACGCGCACCTGGTTCCTGAAGTTTTTCTCGAATATCGCGGCCATTTACCACCGGGCGTGACGGAAAGTCCCGCCGTTCCCCGCTTCCCGGAGAATACGGTGCTGCGAAGTTGAGTTTGCTCCCGCCTGCGTGCTATCTTCTTATGTTTGCGAATTGAGTGCGCCGCGTGCGCAATGCGCTCCCGGGGGACGTGTTCGGGGAGTGAGGAAAGGGGTACCCGTGAGAAGGTCTTTGGTTGCCGGAAATTGGAAAATGAACCACCTGACAGGCGTCGCGGTGGAAACGGCCAACGCGTTGAAGTCACTGGTCGCAGGCGTCGATTCGCTTGATATCGTGATTTGTCCCGTGTTTACCGCTTTGGACGGCGTCGCAAAGGCGCTCAAAGGTTCGAATATCGAGTTGGGTGCCCAGAACTGCTATCTCAAGGAGAGCGGGGCATACACCGGCGAGATTTCGCCGCAGATGCTGAAGGACGTGGGGTGTACGTGGTGCATCATCGGTCACAGCGAACGCCGCCAGTACTTCCATGAGTCGGATGAGCTTCTAAACCAGAAGCTGCGTTTCGCACTGGGTGCGGGCCTGAAAGTCATGTTCTGCATCGGCGAGACCCTCGAAGAGCGCGAGAGCGGCAGAATGAACGACGTCCTCATCCGCCAGGTGACCCACGGACTCCAGGGCCTGTCGGAATCCGATTTTGCAGCTGTGGCCATTGCCTACGAGCCCGTTTGGGCCATCGGCACCGGCGTCACGGCGACCCCGGAACAGGCTCAGGAGGCCCATGCCTTCGTTCGCGGTCTGGTGAAGGATCAGTTCGGTGCATCCGTTGCGGATGCGGTGAGGATACTATATGGTGGCAGCGTCAAGCCGGACAATGCCGCCGAATTGATGGCGAAGCCGGATGTAGACGGTTCCCTGGTAGGCGGAGCTTCCTTGAAAGCGGACAGTTTCGCGGGAATCGTCAAGGCGTCACTCTAGGAGGAATTACACGGCGATGCTCGAGTCTATCTTTTCCTGGTACACCCTCTGGGTGATCATGTGGATCCTGTTTCTGCCGGCCTGTGTGGGATTGATCGTGATCGTCCTGCTCCAGAAGGGCAAGGGCACGGGCTTCGCCGGTGCATTCGGCGTGGGTCCCGGTTCGGAGACGGTATTCGGGCCTCGGGCCCGCAAGAGTCTCCCCGTCAAGATGACCTATGTCATGGCGGGCATTTTCATGGTCCTCTCTTTGAGCATGTCCCTGGTCGCGGGCCGCGTTCACCGCGGTTCTGCGCCGGAGGCCGTGCCTGTAAGCGAAGAGGATGCCGCGAGCACCATCTACGACGAGCTTCTGAGCGGAGCCGGCACGGCGGAAACCCCCGCGAGCACGGCGCCCGCCGAGGCGCCTGTGACTCCCGGGCTGGAAGCGCCCGCGGAGGAGACTCCGGCGATTGCCCCTCCCGCGGCCGGCGCGGCGCCTATTGAGGCTCCGCCCGTGGCGGATGCGGCGACGCCGGATCCGGCCAGTGCCGGGGCGGTCGACGCGCCCGCTGAGCCAGCAGCCGCCAACCAGTAGTTCTACGGCAGGAATCGGTCCGGCCCAAGGCGCTCGTGGTGCTTTGGGCCGGTTTCTTTTCGAGGGGAGGACAAGACAAGCGTGGACAAGATACTGATCCGGGGGGGGCGGCCGCTGCGTGGGGCCGTGCAGGTGCGGGGCGCCAAGAACGCCGCGCTCCCGCTGATGGCAGCCTCCATTCTTGCGGAAGAGGCGTGCACCCTCCACAACGTGCCCTGCCTTCACGATGTGTTTACAATGGACAAGCTCTTGTCGGCGTTCGGCGCCAAGATCGAGTTCACCGGCCGCTACATGACAATTGATGCGTCCACCCTCGAGTCCCATGTCGCTCATTACGACCTCGTACGAAAGATGCGCGCGTCCTTCTTTGTCTTGGGCCCGCTCCTTGGGCGTTTTGGAAAGGCCCGCGTTTCGCTGCCCGGTGGTTGTGCTATCGGCACGCGTCCGGTGGATATTCACCTGAAAGGCCTGGAAGCGCTAGGCGTGTCCATCACAATCGAGGATGGATATGTGGTCGCGGAGGGCACGCTGAAGGGCGCCGAGTTTTCCTTTGATTTCCCCAGCGTCGGCGCGACCGAGAATCTCATGATGGCCGCGAGCCGGGCCAAGGGCGTCACGCGGCTCTTCAATGTCGCCCGCGAACCCGAAATCGTCGACCTCGCCCATTTCCTCAATTCGATGGGTGCGCAGATCTCCGGAGCCGGCACCGACCTCATCACGATTGTTGGCGTCGATTCGCTCGGCGGCACCGAGCACACAGTCATTCCGGACCGCATCGAAGCGGGAACCTTCCTCATCGCGGGCATGGCCACTCGGGGAGATGTGACCGTGCTCAATGCCAATGCCGATCATCTTCCCACCTTTCTGGGCAAGCTGCGCGACGCGGGCGCCGAGCTTGAGGTGCATGGTACACGCATTCGCGTGAACGCTTCTGGTCCCCTCAAGGCCGTGGACGTGACCACCTTGCCGTTCCCCGGATTCCCGACGGACCTGCAAGCGCAGATGATGTCCATGCTCTGCGTCGCCGACGGCGTCAGCATCATGCGCGAATCGGTCTTCGAAAACCGGTTCATGCAGGTCGCCGAACTCATCCGCATGGGCGCCGATATCGGATTGGATGGCAACTCGGCCGTTGTGCGCGGCGTGAAAGCACTGAGCGGCGCGCCAGTGATGGCGTCCGATCTGCGCGCCAGTGCCGCCCTCGTGATCGCGGGCCTCGCCGCCTCGAAAGGCGAAACGTCGATTTCGCGCGTGTACCATATTGACCGGGGCTACGAGCGCATTGAAGAGCGCCTCGCCAGCATCGGCGCGGACATCGAGCGCGTGAACGACTGATCCCCGGTGCGCATGGCGGCGTGTATTCGTGGCCCTATCCGCGGGAGTACTTCCATGAACGCAGTGAATTTGGAGAAAGGCAATCATGCAGGTCATTGAGATCAAAGATGACGCCTCATTCGGCGCAGTGGCCGCCCGGATCATGGGCCGCGAAGAGAGTGGGGGAGATGCCGGCACCGATCCAGCGAAGCTGGACGCGACCCGCGACATCGTACAGGCCGTGCGCGATCGCGGGGACACCGCCGTCGCTGAATTCACAGAGCGGTTTGACAAGGTTTCGCTGAAACCGCAACAGTTCGAAGTGACTTCCGCGGAGATTGACGCCGCGTTTGAACGCATCGAGCCCGCCACCCTCAAGGCGCTTGAACGCGCCCACGAAAACGTCTCCGCTTTTCACGGCAAGAACCTGCGCCAGTCCTGGGAGGAAACGTACCCTGATGGAAGCGTCGTTGGTCAACGTCTCACACCCGTGGAGAGCGTTGGATTGTACGTGCCCGGCGGCACCGCCTTCTACCCCTCATCCGTGTTGATGAACATCGTTCCCGCGCGAGTTGCCGGCGTGCGCGACATCGTGATGGTTTCTCCTCCATCGTTTGAGGGCGGCATTCATCCGCTGGTACTGGCGGCCGCGCGCATGGCAGGCGCCTCGCGCGTGTTTCGTGTGGGTGGCGCGCAATCCATTGCCGCCTTGGCTTATGGCACGGATTACGTTCCCTCCGTACTGAAGATCGCGGGACCTGGCAATATCTATGTCACGCTTGCGAAGCGGCTCGTTTCTTCGTTCTGTGACATCGACAAGGAGGCCGGCCCGTCTGAGGTGGTTGTCATAGCGGACAAGCAGGCCGACCCCGACTGCGCCGCACTGGAACTACTGGCCCAAGCTGAGCACGATCCCGACGCGCGCGTCATGTTTGTGACCGACTCGGCAGATTGTCTAGCGCGTGTGCAACAGTCTGTCGCTAAGCACGTGCAGACGCTCAGCCGAGCGGACATCATTCACAAGGCGCTTGACAACTTCGGCGTCGCCTACATCGTGCGCAGCATTGAGGAGGGAGCCCGCCTGACCAATCTCATCGCGCCGGAACATCTCTCGATTCAGACCCGCGACCCGCGCGCGGTGTTCAACCTGATCCCCAACGCGGGCTGCGCGATCCTAGGCGGAGAAACCTCCGTGGCGGTCGGCGATTACTACGCCGGCCCCAACCACATCCTGCCGACCGGACGCCGCGCCCGCTTCGCCTCTCCGCTTACCGCGGAGGATTTCCGTAAAGTGACCAGCGTAATCTCGTTTACGAAGGAACGCATGAAAGCCGTTGGACCCGACATCATCCGTCTTGCAAAGGCGGAGAAACTTGACGCGCACGCGCGCGCCGTGGAGATTCGCCAATGAAGTACGGCCGCTCCATCCTGGCGGGCGTTGAAGGCTACGTCCCCGGCGAGCAGCCTCGCTCCTCGGGCGTGATCAAACTCAACACGAACGAGAACCCGTATCCGCCGTCGCCTCAGGTGCTCGACGCACTGTGGTCCCTGACCACCGAAAACGTGCGCAAATACCCGGACCCGGTGTCTCGCCTCCTGCGCCAGGCCTGTGCGGAACGCTACGGGTACCCCGGGGCCGAATGGGTTATCGCGGGCAACGGCATGGACGAACTGTTGGCCCTGGCGGTTCGTACTTTTGTTGATCCGGGGGATGCGGTGTTATCTCCGTACCCGACGTACACCCTGTACGAGACGCTCAGCGCGTTGCATGGCGCCCGCTTCATGGGCGTGGACTTGGACGACAGTTTTCAGCTCACGCCTGCCTTCTTCGAGGCGAAGGCCCGCCTCTGTTTTCTGCCACGTCCGAACGCGCCCAGCGGCGTCGCGGCTCCGCGCGCCGAAGTCGAGCGGTTCTGCAGAGGATTCGACGGCATCGTCGTGATCGACGAAGCTTACGTCGATTTCGCCGACGACACCTGCATGGATTTTCCGCGCGTGCTCGACAATGTGATTGTCATGCGGACCTTTTCAAAAGCCTTCAGTCTGGCCGGCATGCGGCTCGGCATCGCCGTTGCGCAACCCGCGATTATCGAGGAGTTCATGAAGTGTAAGGACTCCTACAACATCAACATGGCCACGCAGGCCGCGGGCCTCGCCGCCATACAGGACTACGACTACATGCTCGGGAACGGGGCGAAGATTCGAGCCACGCGGACACGCCTAACTCGCGCTCTCACGGATTATGGGTTCGACGTTCCCCGCTCGCAGGCCAACTTCGTGCTTGCCCAGTGGGACAAGGAGCCGTCCGCGAAAGCTATCTTCGATGCATTAAAGGACCAGTCCATTTTTGTCCGTTACTTCGCCGCGCGCCGCCTGGAGAATTGCCTCCGCATCACTGTCGGCACGGAGAGCGAAGTGGACGCGCTGCTTGACACGCTTCGAGAGATCATCTACGGCGTGGAGAAGACTCCCGCAACGGAGTGAGGCGCGACGCGTCCTGGCTTCAGCGCGCAACATCCCCCTCGGCCCTGCGGGCCGGCCCCCTTCAAAGGGGGACCGAGTATGCCTGCCCTTCGGGCCGCACGTTTTGCGCACCCATAGTCCATATGTTGCTCTCAAGATGTTTCATAATCTACAGGCATAGTGTTGCACACGTCCCACGTCCCCCTTTGAAGGGGGTGAAGGGGGATGTTCTTCCTGCTTTCTTACGTTCTCCAGATGCCGCGCTGCTCCGAAGCCAACCGGTGTCAGTGCCATGTGGTAGAATGAAATCGTGCAGATGGCGTCACGATGCGATCTCACCGAGGCGCGCTTGCGGCGCAACGAAGGGATCAGGCATGGCAAAGAACAGGAGGTCTCACTGATGAGAGGTGGATGCCGTAGCCTAACGCGCAGGGCAGTGTACCAGACCTTGATATTGACCGCAGGTCTATTGCCTATCTGTTCATTTCAGGGCTGCGTGACCCCGGCCGAGGGCGGCGAGCAATTCAATATCCTGTCTACACAGGAGGAGATATCCCTGGGCGACAAAATGGCCCAGCAGATCGAGACCGAAGAAAAGGTCCTGAACGATCCGGTGCTCCAGGACTACGTGCGCGTAATTGGTGAGCGGCTCGCTCGTCTCTCGCCGAGAACTGATGTGCCCTACAAGTTCACGGTCATTGACAACCCCGAGACGGTCAACGCCTTTGCCCTGCCCGGCGGCCGCATGTACATCTACACAGGGCTCCTCAAGCTCTGCGATAACGAGGCGCAGCTCGCTTCGGTCATGGGGCATGAGATCGGGCACGTCGCCGCAAAGCACCACGGCGAGAGCATTACGCGCCAGTACGGGTACAGCATCCTGATGGGGATAATCCTGGGAGACAAATCCTCGGAGGGCGCGCAAGTCCTGGCGCAGCTTGTTGGCACGGCCGGAGAGATGCGGTTCAGCCGTGTTCAGG
>JADLCA010000231.1 GCA_020847495.1 Candidatus Hydrogenedentota bacterium
ATCGGGACCGCAGAAACCCGCGGAGTATCCGTTGAGACTATCGCCAAAGCAAAGGAGTTGCTGGTGGAAGGTCCCGCGCGGGTACGAGCCGTGTATTCGCAGGAGACGGACTACTGGTGGAAGTCGGATTGCGACCGGACCATTGCCGACGCGGTGCGGCGCGAGATACTGGAGATGCTGGTAGCACTTGGAGGTACCACCTAGTCGTGCTTCTCTGAGCACGTGTGCTGTGGAGTCACTGATTCGTGCCGCACCTTTGGCGTTCGAGATTGGGGGCGGCTGCAGTAAGGTGTTTGGCTTCAACGTGGCCTCTTTAGTACTGCCTCGCTCGCCGAGCGCGGCAGCACAATACCTTTCTCAGGCTCAAAGCCGCAGGATTCTCCAAAGCCTTTCAGTATTGTCGAATTGGCCGCGGCTTATGTGCCGTCACGCCAATATCTTGAGCAAAGCGCTTGGCTGCCGCGCTCGGCGAGCGAGGCAGTACCAGAATGCCGTCTTCTTCATTCTCCGCGTTCCTCCGCGAACGCCGCGCCTCTGCGTTCGTATCAATCGAAGACCATGCGCAGGGATGCCCATGCCACCTCTTTCTTCTCCTTTATCAATCGCTGTAATCGGCGGGTAACTATCTTTGTTTGCTTGCGGCTCTGCCGCACGGTGGTGTACAACGGTCTCTCAGGGGGCACCATCTCACTTCGAAGGAGTAACCAGATGCTGACGGCGTGGTTCGTGTCACAAGTTGTGTTGTCCGTGGCGATGACTCCCCCGGAGACTGCTTCGGCCAATGCCTGGGCCGAAGCCGCTTTGGGAACCGAGGCGTCGGCCGCTGCCGCTCTCCACCCGCCCTTTTCCTTCCTGTTTGGCGAGCAGCCATCTTCCGCGTTGCTTCCCACATGGAATGTGGAACGCTCCGCCCCGCAGGTCAAGGAAGGACTTACCGTCACCACCATCATTTGGCGTGACCCCGCAACCGGACTCGAATGCCGCTGTGAGTTCACTCGCTTCGAGGCATTTCCCGCCATCGAATGGGTGCTGTACTTCAAGAACACGGGAGGCGCCGATTCTCCCATTATCCAGAACATCCAGGCGCTCGATGCGGGCGTTGCGCTCACCCGCGATAAAGGCGCCCGCGTGCACCACGCCAATGGAAGCGAATGCCGCCTCGATGATTTTGCACCCCTCGTGAATTCGTTGGGTCCAAACGCGCAGGACCCGCAAGGCGCATGGGTGGGCGAGAACAACCCGTTCCGTGTGCAATCAAAAGGCGGCCGCTCCTCCTGCGGTGCGCTCCCATTCTTCAACGTCGAGATGGATGGACGCGGCGTGGTCGGCGCCATCGGGTGGACGGGCGACTGGGTCGCGGACTTCTATCGCACCGACGCGGAGGTACGCATGCGCGCGGGCATGCGTCAGACACACTTCAAACTGCTTCCCGGCGAAGAGGTGCGCTCGCCGCGCATGATGCTGCTCTTCTACGAAGGCGATAGACTGCGTGGTCAGAATCTGCTGCGGCAGTTCATTCTTGCGCACCATACGCCCACCTTCGATGGGCAACCCGCGCAGGCGCCCATCAGCAATGCGACGTGGGGCGGTAATTTCGCGGCTGAACATATTGCGCATGCCAAGTGGTGGCATGACCAGGGGCTCCCGCTCGAGTACCTGTGGGTAGATGCCGGGTGGTTTGGCGCGGATGAAGCCAAAGTTGGCGCTAATGTGTTCAACAGCCAGTGGGGACGCTTCGTGGGCGATTGGTACGCCAATCCCGGGTACTTTCCCGAAGGCCTCAAACCTGTAGGCGAAACGTTGAACGGGTTGGGATTGAAATTTCTTCTGTGGCTGGAACCCGAGCGTGTCTTCCGCGACACGCAATGGACCAAGGAGCATCCGGAGTTCCTGCTGGGGCCAATGGGAGACAACTGGCTCTTCAATCTCGGCAATCCAGAGGCTCGTACAATGCTCACCGAGTACCTCTCCGCGCTGATCGCCGATGCGAAGCTCGGCTGCTATCGCCAGGACTTCAATATGGACCCACGTCCTTTCTGGGAGGCGGCCGACACGCCCGATCGCGTGGGCATTAGCGAGATCAAACACATAACCGGGATGTACGCCATGTGGGATGCGTTGCGAGAGCGTCATCCCGGTCTTCTGATCGATAATTGTTCGAGCGGGGGCCGCCGCATCGATCTGGAGACCATTTCGCGCAGCATTCCGCTGTGGCGCAGCGATGTCCAGTGCTGGCCAGACTTCGGCGTCACGGCCATGCAAGGACAAACCCAGGGTCTCGGATTATGGGTTCCCCTAAGCACCGGTTGTTTCGACCGGGAAGACACGTACGCGTTTCGCAGCGCGCTCGGACCCGGGGCGATTGTCATCATGTACGAGTTCGAAAAGGATATTAACAACCACTTCTCGGTCCCGTGGCTCAAGGCGCGTATGGCGGAACTGAATGCCGTGCGCCCCTACTTCCTTGGGGACTTTTATCCCCTGCTCTCCTTCTCGTTGAGCGATGACACGTGGGCCTGCTGGCAGTTGGACAGACCGGATCTCGGCGAGGGGATGCTGCTTGCACTGCGCCGTCCCGCGAGCCCCTTCACGTCCATGAAACCGCGTCTCCAGGGGCTGGCAGCGGAAGCCACCTATGAACTGCGCGATGCCGACAGCGGTGAAGTATTGCGTTTCGAGGGTCGGGAACTGCTGGAGCAAGGAATCCTGCTTGAGGTAACTGCACAGCCCGGTTCAAAGCTTTACACCTACAAGAAGATTACCCAGTGAGAACTCCCGGCGATCAGGGCGTCATACCGAGACCCGATTCCGTTGGACTCGGTACTCTTGGGATTCGCGGTGGCGAAAGGTCATACTGAAATGCGCAGTTTTTCTCTCCTTCTTACGGTATGGATGGTGCTTCCGCTCCTGGCCAAGGGCGCCGTGATCATCGCGCAAGACGGCAAGGCTACAGTTTCCATCGTCGTTTCTGCCTCACCAACTGCGGCGGAACAAGGCGCAGCCGGCGAGTTGGCCGTCTATCTTTCGAAAGTCACAGGGGGATCGTTCTTGCTCATCCCGGAAACTGAGGCAAATCCCGCGGACGCTCATCTCTCCATTGGCCACACAGTCTTCGCGCAGCAGCATGGTGTTGATTCTTCGAAACTCGGGCCTGAAGAGTGGGTCATCCAGACCGTGGGCAAAGACCTTATCCTCACGGGCGGGCGGCCTCGCGGGACACTGTATGCCGTTTACCGCTTCCTCGAAGACGGTATCGACGTCCACTGGTGGAACCCCTACGAAGAGAGTGCACCTCAGAGTGCTACGCTCGAAATCCCCGATCTCGATCTGCGCGGCAAACCCACGATCCGGTACCGGGATATTTACATGCTCTACAGCAATGACGCCGGCCGTTTCGCGGCCCGAAACCGGTTGAATCGCGCGGGTGATGCGCCCATCGCGGCAGAGTTCGGCGGGGAAATGGGCTACGGGCCGCCGTATCATGTGCACACGTTCAACATGTATATTCCGCCGGAAACCCATTTCACCGAGCATCCGGAGTGGTTCTCGCTGATCGATGGCAAGCGGGATAGCGGACAGGCGCAGCTTTGCCTCATGAATCCGGAACTACGCCAGGTCTTTCTTGAGAAACTGAAGAGCTACATCGCGACATCTCATGCCGGAGCCCTCAAGAACGGCACCCCTCCCCCACTTGTCTTTGATGTGTCGCAGAATGACTGGGCCGGCATGTGCCAGTGCGACGCGTGTCAGGCAATCACGAAGGCCGAGGACTCAGAAGTCGGACCGCTGCTCGACTTCATCAACTTCCTTGCCGATGGCATCAAGGAAGAGCATCCCGAAGTCTACATCGACACGCTGGCGTACATGATGACACAGAAGGCGCCGAAGTCCATCCGCCCGCGCGATAATGTCCTCATCCGCCTGTGCGATACAGGGAGCAATTTCACGAAACCCATCACGGCCGAAGAGAATGCCGCGTTCCGGGGGCAGTTGGAGATGTGGGCGCAGTACAGCAAGAACCTGCGCATCTGGGACTATGCGGTCACCTACGCGCCGTACTACGGGCTGCCACTTCCCACCGTGCACACGTACCCCGCCGACTTTCAGTTTTACACGGAGCATAATGTGGAAGGCGTATTCACGGAACTCGAGTACCCCATTCTGGCGGACCTGCGCGATTTCAAAGTTTGGATGATGATGAAGCTCCTCGAAGACCCGTACCGCGATTATGATGCGCTCGTGAGGCAGTTCACGGATGGCTTTTACGGGCCCGCCGGGCGGCCTGTGCGCGACTATCTCGCCAAGCTGGAAGGTGCCTCCGACGCCAAGGTCAGTTACCTGAGTATGGGCGCGTCGCCGCGTCAGTACCGGTATCTTGACTTGGACTTCATGCTTGATGCGCAGCGCACGTTTGACGAGGCCGAGCAGGCGGTCGCAGGAGACGCCGTGCTCTTGCGCCGCGTGCGTCACGCGCGTATGCCGCTGGACCGCGCGAGTGTGGTCCTGCACCCAGACCTCATGTCCGAGTGGTTCAGGGCAGGCCATGAACCGGAGCAGATGCCGCTCAACCGCGACGCCATCGCCGCGCGGTACAAGGACACCTGGTACACACAGATCGATTTCCGCATCCCGGAGTCCGGCCGTGCAGCGGAGCGCGCTGAAGCGGACGCTGAAGTCAAACAACTTACCGCGCGGCCCGCGTACATCCCGTTGCCGGAGCAATTTCGAGGCCTGCCCGCGGGCACAGTGTTCGATTTTCCCGCCGACCTCTCGCGCAACTGGCAGGATGTAGCCAAACGGGTGGCTGATGCGGAAGCGGAGAGCAAGCTCACCAATCGTCTTGAACTTTCCGGCGAGGACGTGAAGAAGTATGCACTCCCCATGCCGTGGGGCCTATATGACACGAAAGGTGAGCGCGGATTGGGCAGCGCCGCGATCAATCCCGAGGATGTGCCCGGACCCGGATACCACTGGTACAAGATGGGAACATTCTCAGTCACGCCGTCCTGCTACGTGTACTTCTTTTGGAGCTGGATCATTCAAGTTGATGCGGGTGGCGCGACAGACCCAGCGAAACCTGACCAACCTTTCGAGGTCTGGGCACGCGTCAAGTTTGAGGGTCCCGGCTTCCCGCATGGTAAACCTGAAGATGACAATGCGATCTGTGTCGAGCGCGTTGTGCTGGTGAAAGCGGGCACGCCCTAACGGAATGGTCATCGATGGATGCGACGTAAGACGGCCCCTGTCGGCAGAAGAAAGAGAGGGCGGAGGCCCAGAGTGTGGGACCGGCGCCCCCGCCGGTCATTCATGCGCAGTCGCCTACAGCTCCTCGGTCCAGCACACCGACCGCCTGCACATCATTCCCGCGCACGCGGGAATCCATCCTTCGCCGAGAGTCGCTGTGGAATTCAAATGAATGCGCATCGGATGCTTCGATGGTACGATTTCCGGGATCTTCGCCACAGAGTCTAAGAGCAAGGGTGGATTCCCGCCTGCGCGTGAACGACGTGGAATGGCAGCAGAACGGCATTACTGCACGCACTGCCGCGTGAGGTGTATGATTGGTGCGGAGTACCCGTGACTTTCTTCATGCCATGCTGGCCCTTCTCGTCAGGCGCAAAAGAAGTTGAAGGAATGGAGCAAAATCTTCAGATTCTGCTGATTCTGCTCGACGTGACACTTGCGATTCTGATTCTCCTGATAATGATTGGTGCGGCTGTTCACGGTAGTGCTGATGCACATTTGGGAGTCCTTTGCCTGATCGCACTTCTTCTCTTGCGCAACGGGTTGTTTCTCCGAAGTATCCGTGGATGCATAGAAAGAAGGCAGAGTTCCGAGACACCCAAACCTACTGCAAGGTCAACCTATGGCGATCCTACTTGAGTGAATATGGTGCGTGACTACTGCCCCGGACGGGCATGCGCAAAGAGACCGGCGGGTGCCGATCCCACACCCAGGCTCACACCTGCTCCTACTCGTCTGCGTGCCTCACCCCCTGAGTCTCCGGTACTATGAGTGAACAGATCGCTACGTGCGAGATGATTGGCTTTCTAAAGCAAAACGGAAAGGAAGGGCCATGCGTGTTTCGCTTCGTTTTCTGCAACCGACTCTCCAACAGCGGTGCTTGAAGACTCTCGTAGTGTCCGGGCTCCTCGTCGCGGGCGCGTGGGCGCAGACAGACGGTACCATTCTTCACAATGGCACTCCGTCGTTCCCCATCGGTTTCTACGAGCTTCCCGAGGATGATGCGGCACTGGCCGAGATGGCGTCATCGGGCGTCAATCTGATCCGCTGCGGATCCAAGGAAGACTTGGACCGCGTCCAGGCGGTGGGCGCAATGGGTTGGATGCCGCTGCCGCTGAATCAGGGGCCTTCGGACGCGCTCAAGGCGCAGGTGGAGTCCGTCAAGGACCATCCCGCCCTCGCGGTATGGGAAGGACCCGACGAGATCGTCTGGAATTTCACGGCATACAGTGGTCTTTTCAAATCCATGGGCGTCTACGAGACGAAGGATGAATGGTGGCGGCAGACGCCGAAGGCCATCGCCTATTCCAATGCGCAGGCCGCGGACATCATCCCGAAGATGCGTGACGCAACAGCGTTTATCCGCTCTGTGGATACGCGCAAGCTGCCGGTATGGATCAACGAGGCGCAGCGCAGCGATGTGCGGTTTGTCCGGGAGTGTCTCCGATTTGCCGACATTACAGGGTGCGATGCCTACCCCATTACGAGCAAGGAGCGGCCAGCCGCGCACATGGGCACAACCACGCAACGCTGGATTGAGACGGCCAAGGGCAAACCCGTGTGGATGGTCATGCAGGGTTTTTCCTGGGATGAACTGGGCGGGGACTACGTGCAGAACGGCAACGCGTATCCGAGCTTTGCGGAATCGCGGCTTATGGCCTATGACGTGATCGCTCGCGGCGGCAAGGGTCTTCTCTATTGGGGGTCAAGCTATCTGAAGAACGGCGACTTCCGCCGTTCACTCTACGACCTCACCGCGGAACTGGCCATGCTGCAGCCTTTCCTCATCGCGCCGAATGAGGAAAGTGTGAAGGTGCATCTCGTCGAACTTGAGAAGGAGCGCTCCGGCTTGGGCGTGTTCATGACGGCCCGCCGCGCAGGGGACGATTGGCTCATTATCCTTGCCAATGAAGACTCGACGCCGCACATGGGTGTCGAGGTATCGGGGCTGGCGCCCCTCGAAGGGCGCGATTTGATGTGTCTCTACAGCGATGAGACGCTCCGCGTGACCGATGGGGAGCTTATCGTTCGCATGCAGCCGCTCGAGGTGAAGGTGTTCGCGACGAGCCGCGGCTTTGAGACGGCGCAGCGGGATTCGCGGGGATATCCCGGGATGTAAGTACTAGACCATGAGCAGGATGCCCATGCCACATCTTGGGCACCCTCTTGGGAATGAGTGAGGTGGCGAGCCTGTGTTACACTGCCTGTGGGTTTGGGTATCTCCTGCCGGATTGGAGGGACACGTGAAGAAGCATTGGGCAGTTTTGGGCGTCGTTTTGGGTTTGTTCGTCTCGATGCCGGTTTTTGCAGAGCCCGTATCGCGTATTACGCTGGATGGCAGCTTTACGGACTGGCAGTATGTGCCATCTTACACGGACCCGGTGGATGATCAGCACGATACGGATCACGTCCTTCCGGGCGACACGCCCGCGTACGTTGATCACGAAGACGTCGACTTGATCGAGTTCAAGTTCACGCACGACGAGAACAACGTGTATGCCTATTTCAAGTCCACGGGCATCATCGGCCGTACGCAGCATCACACCGCGGGCACGGCGGGGCGCTTTTACGTCATCGTCACGATCGACGTGGACAACGACGATGCGACCGGCTATCCGCTGCATGAAGGCGGCTATTACCCGACAACGCCTGGCTACGACATGAACATGGAGGTCGAGTATTACGATGCCGCGTTCAACACGGGCCATTACCTCAATCACGGGTGCCTGGATGCCACCGAGTATGCGCAGGCCCAGCTCGACCAGGCTAACGGCATTGTCGATGTGAGGGCGGGCACGTACGATTGGTACACCCAATGGGTGTGGTGGGACACGCCGCAGGGGAACCCGGGTGAGATTACGTTG
Organism: Candidatus Hydrogenedentota bacterium; assembly: GCA_020847495.1. GTDB lineage: Bacteria > Hydrogenedentota > Hydrogenedentia > Hydrogenedentales > SLHB01 > JAHDWY01. Next base: position 8,109 of record JADLCA010000231.1, read on the forward strand.
CCCGACGGCCATTCCACGATCATCTGGGTCGTCGACAAGGGTCCCGTGTATCAAGGCATTATCGAGATTGCGCTTTCCCCGGACGGTCACGAGGCGGAAATGAAAGCGCCGTTCCGCGGGTTCATGAAGTACCCGGATTATACGACGCCCATCATGGCGCTGGGCTACACGATTGACGCCTCGTTTTCGCTGGAGGCGAGCGGGGAACTGGCGGCAGGCGCCGAGTGGGCCTCGGACACCGCCGATCCTGTGAATGGCTATTACCTCGCACTTCCGACGGAAGACAGTGATGGGGACGGCCTGCCGGATGGCTGGGAAGCCGACAATGCGTTGAATCCAAACGACGATGGATCGACCGATCCGGATCAGGGCGCAAATGGCGACCCGGACAATGACACGTTTACCAACGAGCAGGAGTATGCCTACAGCACGGATCCGCGCGACAACGGAAGTACACCGCCGGTGGGTGTGCCGGTGGTGTCGGTGCCAGTGTCTGACCAGAGGCCGATCCGCTAAAGCGGAACAATCGGACCGATCGGACGTATCGGACTGATCGGTCCGATTGCTTGCACGCGCGCGGGCCAAACAGGGGGACCGTAAGCGGTTCACGGGAACCGAAAGAAAGAGTCACCGTGCCTCGCTTGTCGAGTCATTGCGAGCGGCCGCCCCCATCCCCCAGGGTTTATGCCTCTTCCACGACCTTGAACCCCACGAGAGTGGCGAGGTCGTTCATGCTTTGCGTGTGGTCGCCGTAGAAGACCACGCGGTGCAACAACGTCATGGTGTCGCCCTGGAGCACGCCTGCGCCCCAGTTGTGAAACATCTTGCGGGCGTCCGCCACTTCCGTGACGAATTGCGTGCGGCAGCCCAGTGTGTCGTGGGTTACGTCAATAATCTTACCGCTCGATACCCGCAAGGTGTCGAGATTCACGAACTTCGCGCAGGTGACGGGTTGCCCGACGCGATTCTCGACGTCGAGCGCAACGCCACGGTGGCTGTCGGTCTGCGTGCGTATCGAGAACGGGAGACGCTTCCCGCCGGGGCCGTCCATGCGCGTGGCCGAGGTGCAGTGGAAGTGGATCAGGGCGTTGCGCGCGGTGTCGAAGACCGGGTCCGTGATAAAGCCCGGCACCCCAAAGGCATAGGCAAACATGAGCATCGTCAGGGTGGAATCCATATCGCCTTCGCAGGCGCCAACAAAGCCCATATCGTTGAGCTTGCTGAACGCGAGGCAACCCTTTGCGGGGTCGCCCATGCAGTTCGAGCTTGTCACAGCCGTCGCTTGGTGCTCAATCATCAGGTTTTTGAGTGCGAGGTAGAACCGGGTCGCATCGATTATCTCTTGCCGCGTGGGCTCGACAATCTTCTTCGCATCCTTGATCCAATACTCTTCCGCCTCTTTCTCGGCTGCCGCCGGATCCACGGCGTTGAACGCCTCCAGCGTCTGTTCAACCGTAATCGGGACCAGGTCGATGCCCAGGCGCTGCTTTACTTGTTCCGCCGAACAGGCCGCAGGCGTGCCCATCGGGCCCCGCACCACAAGAACGCGGGTCTGCTTCAAACGGGGGGGCACCCGCATGAGCGCCGCGATGCGGTCGATTTCGCCCCAGTCGCTCGTCGGCAGGGATACGACCTTCTTGCCCTCCTTCCTCCAATCCGGGAAGTACATCCATCCGTGGCCGCTGAACGGTTGCGAAAAGACCGCGGTTGGAAGGCCTGCGTCCACGATTTGCTTCATGGCCTCCCAGGGCGCGCCGCCGCCGTGGCCCGAGAGGTGAAACAGCAGGACTCCATCGGCGTCCGGGAGTTGGGGAAGCACGGCGGCCGCATCGGCAGGCGGTATGAGTTCACCGCCGGTGAACTGCACATCCCCGAGACGATTTTCGACCTCCGCGAGGTAATTCTTGAATTTGTCGATTTCTTCCGTGGGGCGCGAGAGATAGATATCGCCCGTTCTACCCACGTACACGGTGTGTATCTTGACCGGTGCCCGCTTGGGCCAGCGGTCATCATCCAGAGCGGCGGAAACGGTTCGCCCGCTTGCCTGCGCGCTCAAGAGCACGCCACCCGCCAGACTGCACCCCAGGAACGCCCGTCGGCTCACACAACCACCCATGACCGCCTCCTCGGGTCAGAGCGATGTATTGCAGTGGCAGCATACCGGTGTAGACTGGCTTCAGTGATTGGATTCCAGACTGATACGCCGGCGCATGCTCTCGCGCGTACCGCCCCGCCCCCATTCTTGAAACGACTCGACTTCGCTGACGTCAACGGGTGGCAACACAGGCCATCCCGCCCCCGGCTTCAGTCTATCCCTTCCCAACGTCTCTGGCAAGGGGGGGAGCACCGGGGCAATCGCACATGACGAACTTCGGGTATAGGCCAGGACAGCCGAGATGATCAAAGTCTGGTAGGGCGGGATTTGTGCCGGCCTTCTTGCGGGGGAGAGTATCGATGTATTCACAAACCCCAGTTGATGAGACTATGGCGCACCTGCAAGTCCCGAATTCGTTTCTTTCCAAAGTACATTGGAGAGCGTAAGAAGGCGGGAACAAATCCCGCCCTGCAATGTGCCCCTTTCCCGTGTTGGCGTGAAGCTGCGGTTACGGGTGAAAGACCTCGCAAGGCGCGCATGGCATTCGAGGTGTGCCGGCCTGCCTTGGCGCCCTAACCCTGGGGGAAGAGCAAGAAGACGTGAATGGGGGATTGCCACTTGGCACAATATCCATTAGAATCAGGGAGGTGCGGAGGGCTGCTCTCCGAGGGGCATTATCAAGACCTTATCAAGCGGAACGGAGGGGTGTGGCATGAGAATCCTTGTTGTCTTCATGGTGTGCGCGATAGGCGCCTATGCGGAACCTATGCACGACATCAAGATCAATGGGAAGTTCAATGATTGGGCGGACATCCCGTCCCACACGGACCCGGCCGGGGATACCCATGACACGGACCACAACCAGCCCGGCGACACCCCGGCTCCGGTGGAGCATCCGGATGTCGACCTGATCGAGTTCAAGATCACCCATGACGCCGAGAACCTGTATGCCTATTTCAAGTCCACGGGGGTAATCGGGCGCACTCAGAAGGCTTCCGAGGGCAAGGAAGGCCGCTTCTACGTCATCGTCACGATTGATGTGGATAACAAAGACGAGACGGGCTACTGGCTTCACGAAGGCGGGTACTACCCGACCAGCCCCGGCTACGATATGAACATGGAGGTGGAATTCTTCGGCGGATACTTCAACACCGGTCACTATCTCAACCACGGCTGCCGGAACGAGGGTGAATACCTGGCGGCCCAGGACCAGCAGGCCCAAGGCTGGATCAAGCTGCGGCCCGGCACCTACGACTGGTACACGCAGTGGGTCTATTGGGATTGGCCGACCGGTCTCGATGAGGAGATCATCCTGCCGAACGGCGCCGCTATTGTCTGGGTAGTCGATAAGGGCCCCGTATACCAGGGAATCATCGAGATCGGCGTTTCCGAAGATGGACACGAAGCGGAGATGAAGGCGCCGTTCCGCGGCTTCCTGAGTCGTAAGAACGGCAATCCAATCATGCGCCTGGGGCGGCGCATCGATGTGTCGTTCTCGCTGGAGGCAAGTGGAGAACTGGCTCCGGGCGGCGAGTGGGCGTCCGACACGGCGGACCCTGTGTCTTACCGGCTCGGCAAACGGAACGCGGACGAGTAAGGAAACCCCGTACGCCGCGCACACAATTGGCAAGTCAGCTCAAGTTTTCGGGTTCCTATCCAGGCAATCGGGGCAAAGTCCCCGGAACTCCACGTGACTGGACAACACCTGATACGTCTTTGGCAGATGTTTGGCCAATGCGGCGTGGTTGAGCGAGTTCGCATCGACATCGCGGATACCGCCGCAACACACGCACACGAAGTGGTGGTGGGGTTCGGGGTTGAACTCGAACCGCGCGCTGGACATGGCCGTCCCGACCCGGGCGATGAAGCCTTCTTCCTCGAGGCTCCCGAGCGTGCGGTAAACCGTGTCCAGAGAAATGGTGGGCACGCGCTTCCGAACGCGGTGATAGAGCATCTCCGCGGTGGGGTGGTCCTTCGCTCTCGACAGGGCGCGATATACTTCAAGCCGCTGATGCGTGAGGCGCAGACCGCGTTCTTTGCACGCGAGTGCAAAGCCGTTGACCCGCGCCTCAATCTCTGCAGATCCAAGGGTGTTTTTTTTCACGGTCAATTCGCTTTCCAAGGCAACTTCAAATCTGTGGGGATTATACCTGAATTCCCCACACAAATTGATATCCTCTCGAAAGCCATACCCTTGCGCACACCTGGGCGCATGGTCCGCAGCGCCGCAGGAAACGGACTCGTCAGTGTTTGCCGGGGTCAATAGCCACTCCGCGGCGTTCGTATGCGAGATACGCTTCGATGGCAACCATCCTGGGATCGTTTGCTTCCAGCACCTTGCCTTCCAGTGGATTCTGAAGACACCAGTTGATCATGTCGCGCAAGGGAACCACCCTGCCTAATTGCTGCTGGAACTTGGGATATGTTTCTGGATGGGTGTTTGCGCCGTTCGGGTGGCACTGGGCGCATGCGACGCCGTTGGTGCCGAGCGTTCCGCTGGTCCACAACTCCCTTCCCTGCTTCACGACGCTCATGTATTCCGCATTCCATCGGTCGAGGTCTTCCTTCGTAAACTCGTCGGCACGGCTTACCCGGAGGTTCACGAACACGAGAGCGCACAAGACCGCGGCCAACCCCACGCTAATCGTCAGGACACGTTTCTTCATGATCGACACTCCTAGTAGTGGATCTGCGGCGCCACCCGGCTTTCTGGCTGCTGGTATGCGTCGTCTTCGGGCTGATTTGTCGCAGGGTTATACCTTACAGTTCGATTCGTGTTGTTGTAGAGGTTGTACCTCATGGCCACGCGCCCGCTGTTCAAGTCAATGAGCTGCCAGCCTGTGGCGTCCCGCTCGAAGAAAGGGTCGGCACGGTTCATGGGAACCGTGAGCTTCGGCATGTGCTGTTCGGCGTGCGCGTAACTTTCCGGATAGGGCCACGGCCACGCGGTGGCCATCACGGCATGGAAGCTGATGTTGCCGATCTGATTGTACTGGATCTGATGGACGTGCCCGTAGACGACGGTCACGGTGTCGAAAGGCTGGAGCAGTTCCTGGACTTGCTCGGCGTCCTCGGTCCAGAAGTTCCACCCCTTGTAGATTTTCTGGATCGGTGAGTGCGAGAAAAGCACGATGGGCGTGTTCTTCTTGACCTTCTCCAGGTCCTTTGCCAGCCACGCACGCTGCTTCTCGCCGACCATGAAAGGCGAACCATTGGGATTGTCAAGTCCCGCCATCTCAATCATCCGTTGCATCTCGGTGGGCCAACGGTTGTGCGTCCACTCGTCATACGTAAGGACGCTGTTGAGTGTAATGAAGTGCACTCCCTTATGGTCCCAGCTGTAGTAGTGTGCGCCGTATAACTCCGACCAGTACTTCCCAAGGTCCAGGTAGTAGTCGTGTTCACCCATCACGCAGTGCACGTCGTAGTTCAGTTTCGCGAGCATTTCGGCCCCGTGATCCAGCTCGGACTTCTTGCCGAGTTGCGCCAGGTCTCCTCCGAACACCACGAAGTCGGGTTTGGGATTCAGCAGATTGGTTTCGGCCACCGCGCGGATGAGTCCGCGGTCCCAGTTGCGCACAAACTTGGCGCCCTCCATTTCCTGGATGTGGGAATCGGAAATATAGGCGAACGTGAAGTTCTTTTCCGGATCGGCGAACGCGAGTTCCACCATGCTGACGGGTAGCGTGCTGATGACCGCCGCTGTACCCGCGCTCTTGAGAAACCCGCGGCGAGATAAATGAAAATCGCACATGGTGCTCTCCTTTACTTGCTGCTGGCCGTCTGACGCGGAGTTGCGGGGGCAAACGCGGGGCTCGTGAGCGCGTCCATGAACGCAACCAATTCGTCTACTTCCGTGTCGGTAAGGTTCAGGGGTCTAATGCCGCCGCTCAGGAAGTCATTCACCGGGTCGGCCGCGTTGGTCACACCGCCGTTGTTGTAATGCACGATAACGTCCTTCAGGGTCTTCAAGCTGCCGTCGTGCATGTACGGAGCGGTCTCGGCGACGTTTCTGAGCGTAGGTGTCTTGAACGAGCCAAGATCATCAAGACCACGTGAGACGGCGAAACGGCCCAGTTCGGAGGTGCGCTTGTCCGTAAGGACCTTGACATCAACTTCGGCCATTGTTGCCTGGGCTTTCAAGAACTCACCGGCAAGCTGAGGCACATCATTCTGGATCGCGTTGATTCCCACGCCCACGTTATGGAACCGGTTGTCCGTGAAGAGCGCCTGGGTCTGCTCGATGGTATGACAGGACACGCAGCGTCCCTTGTTCACAAAGAGGTCGAACCCGCGCTGCTGAGCCTCTGTCAACGCGTCCTTTTCCCCGGCAAAGTACCACCGGTCGAAGGGAGAATCCCCGCTGATCTGGGTGCGCTCAAAGGAGGCGATGGCCATGGTCACCTCGTTCATCGTGATGCCCTCGCCCTCTTTGCCGAAGACGTTCTTGAAAGCCCTGGTGTATTCGGGGTCAGACCGCACGATCTTCAGGATGGGCTCATGGTCGGCGAGCCCCATTTCCACTGGATTGACAAAGGGATGGAGGGCCTGGTCCTCCAGGGAAGGCGAACGCCCATCCCAGAAGAGCAGTTTCATGTACGCCGCATTCACCACCGTGGGCGCGTTTCGTGTCCCCGTCAGTTTGTTGATCCCCTCGGAGACGCTCAAGGGACTGTCAGTGAACGCCTTGGCAGCCAGGTGGCATGTGGCGCAGCTGATGACGCCTGTGGAACTGAAGCGCACGTCGTTAAACAGCTTCTCTCCAAGTCCTATCTTCTCGGGAGTCTGAGGATTCGTCTCCGGAAAGGGTACGGGAGGCAGTCCGAGAGGTACAGTGGATCCCGGTGGTGTCTCGGCGGCCGTGCCCGTGACACACAGCAGCCCTCCAAACAAGAGTGTAACCCCAAGGAACCCGACGGAGTATCCCCCACACTTTTTCATGGTTCTCCCCCTCCTGTCCCGGCGCTTCCCCAAAGCTATGCATGCTGCGACGGGACGATTTCCGTTGCGCCGCAGCGGACAGCGCAACGGCCTTATTTGCCCCACACGCGTTCAATACCAGCAAGAAGACAAGGAATAAGACGGAAGAGCGTTGGTGGCTTTCGTGTGGTTCACCTCCCTGCTCACGCGAGCCGTTTGGCGGTCCAAGGCGCCACCCTAGGAGGGAGGCGGACTCCCAGAATTTGAACCCAAATGCAAGCGATTCCTAGATTGGAACTCTCCAACGATACTTCACGCTATCCCAGGACTGGCGTTTTGTCAACGGGTGGACAACAGCGTGGACGCCGACAGCACCGTAGGCATCCGTGCGGAGGAACCTTCGAAAACCTGGCGGCCGTTTGATGCCGGCAGGCACTTTCCGCGCCGGCCGGCGGAATGGGTTGACAAGGAGGGCTGTTCTGCTCATAATAATGTTTAATTAGGAATAATTATTACATACGAGATGCACGCACCAAATCTCCGGGAATCCGGTATGCATCGCGGTCCAGGGAGTACGTCCAATCCGGAAAGGTTCCACAGGAACCCCTTTCGCCTGGGACGCCCTTTCGGAGTGAGGCTGTCGTTGGTTCAACAACAGGTGGAGGTAACCATGAGAACTTTGAAGTTGTGTGCAGGAAGGACCTTTGTTCTGGCGGCTGTGTTCACGGCCGGGAGCTGGACGGCAGCTCACAGCCAGGAGAAAGCTACCAGCTATTCATCCGCGAAACAGACCGAATCCGTCGCATCCGTCATCAGCAGGATGAAGGCCGAGAAGCCGGCTATTGAGCAGAAGCACAAAACCCTTTTGGAGGAACGGTACGATCTGAGCGACAAACCGCTTTCGGGACCGACAATGTCCCGGGGCAAGGCGATTCAGGGTGCTCCGCGCGCCAAGCTGCCCGAGGGTGTGACGTGGTCCGAACTGGGGGCCATGTCCCCGGAGAAGATCCGCGAAAAGGGCCTCTGGCCCAAGGGGTATTTGCCTCTCCCCCACCCCAATCATCCGGAAGGCGGCATGGTATTCCCGCAGCATCACATTGACGAGATCAACAAGCAGGAAGCGCGCGACCTGACGCGTTACGACCTGGACTTTGATCTGCCCACGCATTTCCTGCCGGAATATCCGCCCGTGATCTACCTCACGACGCGGCCCGACCTTGGCGACGTATCCAAGGGGCAGGTAGTCACGATGATGAACTACTTTGAGCTGTTTGATGGCATACTGAACCCTAAGCAACTCGAGGGCTTACGCCTGCTGGTATCGCCCACGCCGCAGCAGCAGTTCAACGCCACGGACGACCGGCGTTCGGAAAAGCCCAGCCGCGGCGTGACCTGCTTTGACTGCCACGTCAACGGCCACACCAACGCCGCCACGCACCTGGTGGGCGACATCCGCCCGCAGGAATTCCGCCACCGGATTGACCCGCCCTCCTTGCGCGGAGTGAACATCCAGCGCCTGTTCGGGTCGCAGCGCGCGCTCAAGACGGTTGAGGATTTCACCGAGTTCGAGCAACGGGCCGCCTATTTCGATGGCGACCCCGTGATGGCCACGAAGAAGGGCGTGAACATCCTCGAACGGGGCAGCCAGGTGCACTTCATGGCGGAGTTTGAATCGCTACTCGACTTCCCACCCGCGCCGAAGCTGGACATCTACGGGCATTTGGACCCCGCAAAGGCCACCAGGCAGGAACTGCGTGGCGAGAAGATCTTCAACGGCAAGGCGAAGTGCGCGGAGTGCCACCCGGCGCCGTTCTACACGGACAACCTGATGCACGACCTGAAGGTCGAGCGCTTCTTTGAACCCCACATGATCAACGGGCGCATGGCCTCGGCGGACGGTCCCATCAAGACCTTCCCCCTGCGCGGCCTGAAGGACTCGCCACCCTATCTTCATGACGGCCGCCTGTTGACCTTGGCCGACGTGGTCGAGTTCTTCAACCTCGTTCAGGGCCTCGAACTCTCCGAACAGGAGAAGGATGACTTGGAGGCATTCCTCTTGGCGCTCTAAATGTCACGAGACGTCCTTCACATCCGAACATCGCGGAATCAGGGGCCAGCCTTTTGGGGCTGGCTCCTGACTCTTAGGGTGACAATCACTTCCTACCTGCTTTCTTCTTCCATTGCCTTATGCATCGCCTGTCGCGAGCTGGGCGGCCAGAGTCTAACCAGTGATGTGGTCAGACCCTGACCTCCTTAACACCGTCCGTCACGCGCAAGGTCTGAGCAAGTCATTGATTAGTAACGGCTGGGCTTTTGCCATCGATGTGGCATGCTTCGTGCTCTTTTCGGAGCGGAATCAGTTGAAGGCAGCGGGCGGGCCCGGAACCGGGAACGGGTTCGTCACTGGAGCGAGAGGGCTTGACGCCGCGAAGCGTTCGTGAACGGACAGTAGCTTCCGCCCCTAAAGGATTCCCGGCACAATTTCGGGCCTTGCCCCTGAACCGAGGGGCGTGTGCTTCCGAGGGAGAATCGAAGATGGTCACACAACATTCTTGGAAGAGGCGCTTACTGGGCACTATGCTCTCAATCCTTCTGGCCGGACTGCTCGCGGCGCCTCTGGCGTACGGTGGCTCCTCCGGCCCCGTGAAGTATGAGCGCCACGGACGATTCATGAAACGAGTTCCCGAAGCAAAGAGCACGTCAAACGCGGGCGCAACCGTCTCGCAGGCTGCGCGACCGACGCGTGTGACCTACGACAAGGGTGACTTGGGCACGTACGTGCGACACGGCCGCTTTGTGAAGCGCCAACCGGCCAAAGCGGCTGCATCAGGTTCCTCGCTTGCCAGTCGCAAGGCGCAGCCCAATACGTCTGAACGCGCTGTGCGAGTGGTTGACCATATCAAACACCGGCACATCTACAAGTAAGACGAAGGGATCTCCTCGGGACACCGGCGGGTTGCCTACTGCACAGGTAGCCCGCCGTTTTCGCGGTATTGCCGAGGGTGAGAGGTCAGGTTCTATGCCCAGGAATGCGGCCTTAGACACTTGCGCCCGCCTTGCCTATAATCCCAGTGGTATCGGCTGTCCACACACGTGCGAACGATGTTGCGATGAGTACGTGTACGTCCAGG
>JADLCA010000232.1 GCA_020847495.1 Candidatus Hydrogenedentota bacterium
GAAGTACGTGGCGCCGAGAAACACGCGCGGTTGCCACGCCACATCGAACTGATACCCGATCTCCAAATCGCCGGCCCACGAATCGTACTCCGCGCCCGTGTCGCCATACAGGAACGGCGCAAAAAGCTGGCCTGCGCTGTCCGCGTTGCCCGTCTGGTATGCGGCGCTCAGGCCATAGTCGAACGCCCCAAACTCCCCGGCCGCCCGGATACCGAAGGTGTGCAGGTTCGTCGGGTCGTAATCATCCAGCCCCACGAGATCCTCCATCCACTCGATGGGCGCGACGAAGTTCGTGTCATTCAAGGAACGTGCGTCGCGCACGTACATCCAGAAGGCGCCCAACTCGTGCCCTTCAAAACCGTTGTAGGCGAGGCTCAAGGTGTAGAGGTCCACGTCGCCGTCTTGTTCGGCAATGCCGCTTTCGGCGAGCTTGGCCCACCAACCGTCCACGATGAAATCGCCCACGGTGTAGGTTCCACGCACGGCGTCGAAGGACAGCTCCTGGATACCTTGCGTCGGGCCGACCAGCCAGCCGTCAAACAGCGTGAGTTGCTGGCGTCCGATACGAAGACGCAGCGGGGCGCCCCACGCTTCATTCATCTCGATGTACGCCTGAAGGACTTCGACATCGTCCGATGTGTTGGCCCTCGAGTCTACTCCGGTAATGTAGTTGGACCGGAAGTCGCCCTCGCCCCAGAGCTCAACATCCACCAATTCAATCATGGCTTTGACTTCGTTGGTGAAGTCGGCGCTTACCCGCAGCTTCGTGCTCTGCTCCACGATGCCGCGGCTATTGGTGTCGTCGTCGAAAGCCATCCTGCTTTCCGTGCCGGTGGGGCCGATGGGCCGGCGCGGCAGGAAGAAATCGGGGATGCGGGTTTCGCGGCCAGGCTCCGAGAACGTGTTGGACCAATACCGCCCGCGAAGGCGAAGCTGGCCACCCACGTCGACATTTTGAAGATCCGCGAAGCTCGACAGTGGCATCAAGACCAGTGCTACTGCCGCGATTAGAACTCTCATTGTTCCGCCCTTTCCTGGTCACGCCAACCGAAGCACCTTGCCACGCGTTTGTTCCCGGCACGCAGACCGGTGACACTACCGTATAGCTTTCGAGTGCCCGCTCCCCTTGGCTCCCTTCTAGGCCATCAGCATACGTCAAGTGGGATGGGAAGTCCACATACACACTAGCGTCAAGGCGATACGGCAGTCCGGCCGGCCCTTGCCACGCTCTTGGACGTGGGGAGCCTAAAACGCAGCCGCGATCCGGCTCAGAATGCCTTTGAGACCGCGGCGGTGTTGATTGGGGCAGGCGCTTTCGCCGCAGTTGATGCAGATGTCGGGGAGTCTCTGTGCAACGCCTTCGCGCAGCGCATCGCGAATCTCCTGCACGCGCGCGCTGTGCCAGACTTCCTGGACGGACTGCTGCCCCACATTGCCGAGAATCGTCGTGCGGAACCAGTCCACGCAGCACAGCGGCACGTCACCGTTGAAGAGGATCATCATGTCGCGCGACGGGCGGATGCAGTCGCCCATGGACTTCATCTCGCCCACGTTCAGGTCCGCGGCCCCCTTGATGTTTCCGCCGCGATTCTCGAGGGCGGATGTGACCAGACGCACGCCGTGCTTCTTCCAGAAGCGGCGCGTGGACTCAATCTCGTCGACGTTCTTTTTCGTCACCACCATGGATACGCGGAAGTCGATGTCCGAGCGCTTGCGCTTGATGGTCTCTTGGAACGTGATGCAGTTCTCAATAACCTTGGTGCTCTCGTAGCCCATGATCTCTTTGTTGATTTCAGGATCCAGCGATTGCAGGCTGCACTTCAGTTGTTTCAGTCCTGCGTCAATCAGCGCTTCGCCGCGTTCCCTGGTGAGGTAGGTGCCGTTCGTGATCACCTGGGTCTTCGTGGAGGGGATCTTCTGCGTCACGTAGGCCGTCAGTTCGGGCAGCCGTTTGTCGGCCATAGGCTCGTTCATCATGTACATGCCGATGCGGCGGGGCGGCGTCCGCGCCAGATCATCGATAATCTTGTGGAACAACTCGACCGGCATGCGGCCATGCGCGGCGTCCGTGGCCAATAACTCCTCGTTGGGGCAGAACACGCAGCGCCCGTTGCACCCTGCCTGTGTCTGAATCTGGACCCGGGGCGGCCCCGGACTAACTTGAACGCCCACGCGCATTTCCTTTCGACATGATAATTTTGGGACAGCGAATTGAGGCGAAGTATAGCAGATTCGGGCACTTTTCGCACGAAAGAGCCGTCCGATCAGACGGCTAGAGCAAGCGTGTGCTGTGCAAGCGCCCTCGCCTGTGCCCCATCCGGGCGCCCCCTATCGCAAGATCTCGCGCAAGACGTCCGTCGCGCGGTTTACGACCTCGTCGCGGATGATGTTACCGCCCGAGCGAATCGAGTTGCGCACTTCCTGGGTGATGCCGCCGACAACGGGCGGACCCCACGCATAGCTGGTCTGCGGATCGTTGGGTGGGCCCGTCACGAGGATGCGCAGGCCGCCGGCCGTCCGGAAGCGGTCGGCAATTTCGCGGACGCCGGGGACCAAATCGCCCGCGCTCAGCACGGTTTCCAACAAGCTGACATGGACCAGCATCTCGCAGACGTCGCCCGGAAAGTCGACGCCCCCCTGGACTGTGATGAGGTAACTCGGGGTCCGCATGACCATCTCGTCGATCGACATGATGCCGTTCACCATCGTGAACCGGGCTGTACATGTGTCGTACGTGAGACCGGTATCCTTCAGCGTGGGCATCCGGAGGCGGACAATCTCCGCGGTCCGAAGCACGGCCAGGACCTTCGTCGCGATGCCGAGCTTTCCAAAGGAACCCTTCTCGCCGGTCAGTGCAATGTTGCCGTTCAATCCATGCGTGGGATTGATACCGGTCCCTGTCGGCATTTCGATTGATATCGTGCCATTGAGAGTGCCTGTTAGGCCCCGTGGTTCGATGAAAGCCAGCTGATCAATGAGCTGGGCGCCGACATTGGTTACGGCCAGAGTGGTGGCGAAACGGCCGGTGGGGTCATTGGGATCGATTTCGACGGTCCCGGAGATGTTCCCACCATCGCTCGCGAGGCGGAGATCGGTGACGCGCACATGGCCGTCGCGCACCAGTATGCGGCCTGTGACGTTGTCGAAGCTCGCATTTCCGTAGAGCAGTCTCCCCAGTTCCATGGTGAATTCACCATTCATGCGCGCACCGGGTTCGGCTGGCGTGGCGGCAGCCTCCGCAGTTTCCGGTCCGGCCCGATAGTCTGTCAGGGCTTTGGTCAACGCTTGGACGCGCGTGATGTTCACCTGCGACCCGCTAACACTGCCTAGCCACTGCCCCTGATCGAGCGTGGCCGAAACGGTGCAGTCCGAATCGGCCCCGCGTACGGCGAAGTTGCGAACCGCAAAAGCGCCTGCGTTGGATTCGATGGTTCCATTGGCCGAGTCCACGACGAGTTCAGGGCTGAGGGTGAAGCCTACGCCCTCGAGGGTCAGCGTATACTCGGTTGGATTCGTGGCGATGCGCCCGCGCACTTCTCCAGACGCCTGCCCCCCTTTCGCCAGCAGTCCGGCGAGAGGCGTCAGGCTTACGTCGAGGTTCTCGATTTGGAAGCGCCCATCCGCCAGACGGCCTTCGGCCGTTTCGCCCAGGCAAGCGATCTCGATCGTGCGCGCGGACCACAGCGCGGGAGAGGCCTCACCGTGGACGGTCACCGCCGCGGCGGCTCCTGCTGCTTTGCGGATGTACTCGCCCAGGGTCAATGTGGCGGCCGTGAGGTCCATCCGCGCGTCAAACACGGCATCGTCTGCAGAACGGGTGAAGGCGACGGGCACTTCGCCGCTCGCCCCTGCGCCCGCGGGCAGCAGGGGAACCAACGCCTCGCCGGGCAGGGTGGTATTGATGATCATGTCGCCCAGTGCCCAGGCTTCTTTGCCCTTACGCCATTCCAGCGAACCCTTCAGGCCGGGCGCACCCTTCCGGTCAAACGCCACAGTCACGCGCGCATCGTTGGGACTTGGCAAGGTCAGATTGGTGTCAAATGAGGATTGCCCGTATGCGGCGACGATTCCGGGCGCGACGCTCTTGGCGGCCTCCTGCTTGAGAAAGGGCAAATCCATTTGCGCCAGGTTGCCGCTGGCGACCCCGGTCCAGCGCCGTTCCGCGACGGAGTAATCTCCCTTGAGTTCCGTCGCGCCGAGTTTGGAGGACTGGCTGGTGACCGCAGTCTCAATCGTGCCGGGGCTCGCCGTGAACGTGGCAGTCAGGGGCTCGAAGCGATCAGTCCACGCCTCACTCGTGATGGCCAGCGCGCCATTCTTGACAGCACCCTCCACAATGAGGTCCGCGGGAATCCCCCCGCCGGGAACATATGTGGCTTTGATCCGCGACAACTCGACCCGGCCAGTGGCCGCGCTGATCTGCGGAAAAGGCACAAGACTGAGCAGCCGTTCCCGCGTGAGGGCAACATGCCCCGAGAGATCGAGCGTCGTAACCCCGTTCGAGAAATCGGGCGTCACGTCTCCTTTGAGGTCCACGCCTTCCGTGGCCAGCTCGTCAAAACGGATCGTTCCCTCGAGGAAGGTGGCCTTGCCTCGCACCGCATGAAACGCGTTCTCGCCGCTCTTCAAGCTCAGGTCAATGCCCTCAAACGCCGCGCCGCCCTCCACCAGCCTCAGGTAGCGATCTTTCGAAAAACCGAGCAGGACATTCTCCGCAGTGAGCGTGGCCCCTTGGGTCACGCCAATCTGAATGGGCAAGTCCCTGCGGAAAGCCAGAAGACTGGCGAGCCCTGCCTCGGAGACGCGCAGGGAAGCGACCCTCGCGGCCACCGCGCCATCCGGGGGAACGGACAGGTCGCCCGACAACTCGACAGCGTCCGCTTTCCATTGAAACTCGTTGAGCGTGAAGGTCCCTTCATCGATCCATGCCTTGCCGGTGAACGTGCCCGCCAGCGGCGTTATGTCCGCTCCTTCTACCGGTTGCGGCGCGGCATCGCCGCTCAGGTTGGCCGTAAAGGTCCGCTTGCCCGTGCGCGTGACTTTTGCCTCCAGGTTCATGAAGCCTGCCGGTACGTTGCGTGTGCGGACGAGAGTTGTGCTGTCTACGCCGGTCAGGGCAACTGTGCCCTGCAGGCCGATACCCGCCTCAGGATCGCCCGTCCGTGCAAGGGACACGTCGGCGGAGAAGGCCGTCTCTGCACCAAATAGCGGCGCCCTGCCTTGCGCCGTGATGTGCAGTGTCGGGGCCAGCGCGTCGCGAAGGTTCAGATCGCCATCGAGCGCGGGCTCCGCGCTATCGCCGAGAAAAACGCGCGCCCCTTCCGCGCGGATGCTCCCCACTGAAATGGTCCAACCGCTTTCCCGAGCCGGAGCTTCTCCCGTGGGACCGATTGCGGAAATGCGCGCCGATGCCTCGCTGAGACTCTGCGGCAGACGGACCGTGGCGCCCCAGATTTCGACGTCGCGCACTTCGAGCACGCCCCGCCCGAGGCTTTCCAGCCGGGGAAACACCGCCACTTCGTCGCACGCGGCGCGGAACTGGCCGTCGCCCGCCGACACGTCTTCGAGGTGAATTGATGGCACGGGGAGCAATGTCAGATCGATGTGGCCGATCTCCGCGGGAAGGCCGGTGGCCTGTTGGATTCGCTCGACGATGAGTGGCCGGTAGCGGTCGGCCTGCACCAGACGTTCTGCAACGTTCCACAGGACAACGCCCAGCAGCGCCACCGCCAGCAACACCCAAGGCCAGCGCCGCCGCTTGCGGCGGAATCTCTTGGACACCTCAGCCATGGAACCAGTGTATCACGCACGGCGCCCCATGGGGAGCCTTCGCAAGAAAAGAACGATAGACAAGTGCGCCACCTCTGTTCCCCCAGTGTCATCGCGCTTAACACGCGTAAGACCTTAGCGGGGTTAATCGAACGAGGAAGCATGTATTCCGTAGGGCGGGACTTGTTCCCGCCCTCTTAGGGTGAAGGGACAGACCCCGTGTTTCGCTCCGCAAAGCCTGCGCGAAAGACGCGGTCAGTCCCATTCAACTACCGTTTTTAGGATCAGTATCCCTCCGATTCGCAATTGGAAGAGCAAGAGGGCGGGAACAAATCCCGCCCTACTGTACGCGCTCGTTTTGAAGTCCGGGTGACTTCTCCGCACCATTGGATGAAAGACACGGAGGAAACGCGCCTGACCGTCGATGCCCCGCCTGCCAGCCACGGTGCGGTTGCCCCTTCGCCCCTCCTACCATGGCGACCAGCGAATTGCTAGAATGCCCGCCAAACATGTGGCCCAGGTAGACGCTGTCATTGCCGGGTTGGGCAAGCTGGCGTCGCAGTATGCCGATCACGGTGGCCGTGAACAGGTTGCCGAATTTCATTGGGAAGACGCTGCATCTGAATACCAGTAGACGACACGATCGCCTTGCTGTAGGAACGATTGCCGTTCTCGGCGTACTCATGTTTGCCGACGCGTTCGCCAGAGGCGGCGACACGGTAGCCACATTCGTCAGGTCGGACGTCATCGACTACTTCGGCGAACTGCGGAACTTCGCGTTCGGCGAGCTGGCGAACGGCAACTTTCCGCTGTGGAACCCGCACATCTTTTGCGGGAGCCCCTGTTTTGGGGCTTGGCAGGCCGGACTGTTCTATCCCTTCAACCTGGTCTACCTGGCACTGCCCTTGCCCACGGCCGTCAACCTGGATTCCTGTTTTCACGTGACCTTGTTCGGCTTGGGTATGTACGCGTGGGCACGCAGACACCTGCTTCCGCTGCCCGCCCTGTACGCGTCGGTCGCCGCGATGTTTTCCGGTTCCTACTTCCTGCACGTCATGTGCGGGCATCAACCCATGGTCGCCTGCATCGCGTGGACGCCTCCTCTGTTCATCGCCTATGACAAGCTGCGTGACGGCGGCGGATTGGGGTGGTTTTTGTTTGGCGCGTTCGCGGCGGCGATGCAGGCCGTTTCGGGGTGGCCCCAGGGCCTCGTCATGGTGACCGCCACGTTCGGCATTTACTGGGTGCTCACGATTCCCTGGAGCGAACGGCGTGCCCGAGTGAGCGCCCTGATGGTGCTGATGGCCGTCACGGCCGGACTCCTGGCCGCGGCCCAGCTCTGGGCAGGGGCCGAGAACAGCAGAGAAAGCGTGCGCGGCGGCGGTGTGCCCTATTATTACGCGGCGAGTTTCAGCCTGCCTCCCGAGAACCTGTTGACGCTTCTGGTTCCCGGGATTTTCGGCAACGAGCATCACGCAGAATACTACGCTTGGAATCACTTCTGGGAGACCTCGCTCTTCGTGGGCGTCACCACGCTGTTCTTCGTTTTCTACGGCGCGTTCGCCGCCCCGCGTTCGCGGAAGCGCGTCCTCCTGCCGATGCTGGTTCTCCTCCTCATTCTTGCTCTCGGCGAAAGCACGCCCGTCCACTGGTATTTGTATGAGTATGTGCCGGGGTTCAACAGCGTGCGCGGAATGTGCCGGTTTAATCTGTATTTCGCTGTCTTCGCTGCCCTGCTTGCGGGAGAGGGCATTCAAGCAATGCTGACCGCGCCCGCCCGCCTATCGCGGATGTTCGCATGCGTTCTGGCCGTGTTGTTCGCGGCTTTCTTGAGTCTCGCGGCGCTGGCATGGATTCCCAAGGTGGCAGGCTCGTCGCTTCCGGACACGCTTTCGTGGATGAGCGACCTGCGTGATTGGATCTCCGGGTACTGGCCCACGCGCAGGCCCCGCACCATCGATCAACTCCGCTTCACGGTCTACTCCATGCTCATCAGCTCCGCGACCTGTGCCGCGCTCGCGATTCTCTGCATGCTGGCACGGCGCCGGCGGTGGGCAGTCCTGGTCCTCGTGGTGTTCGGCCTCGTGGAGATCACAGCCTTCGCCCGGATACACCGCGGTACCGCAAATCTGAGCGCTTCCATGAGCTATCCCGCGATCGAGAACCTCTACGTCAATGAGCCCGGCGATTATCGCGTGATGGTGCGCACAGAATGGAATGCCCCCATGCACTGCAATGGCTACGGAATCTGGGGATACGATGCCATCATCCTGGATCGTTTCGCGCAGTACATCGGCTACTCCCAGAAGATCAAGAAGCGCGTGGTAGACACCGTCCTCTTGCGTATGCGGGGCGTGCCCTCATACCGGATGCTGCGCCTCCGCTACCTGGTGTTTCCCAAGGACAGTGAGCAGGAACCGCGCCGATTCACCGGCGACTTGCCGAGGTTCGTGTTTGTACGGGACTACAAGGTAGACAAAGGCAAACGGGTTCTCGTGGCAATCGAGGATCCCGATTTCGATCCCGCGCGCACGGTGGTATTGGAAGACGAACCCGCGGTGCCCCCCGGTCCAGCGGCCGAAGGCGACACGCTGCGTGTCGTGCGGGGCGATACAGACTACGACGAACTCGAGATATCACTTGCGTCACCCGCGATTCTGCTGGTGACCGACTCTTACAGCGAGCACTGGCGCGTGCGCTCGCTCGACCCCGCGCCACCGCAGGACGAGTACGATCTCATGCCCGCGAACTACACGCTGCGCGCAATACCCTTGGCCGCGGGCAAACACCACATCGTGATGGAGTACGTCCCTAAGGGCTATGTGGTGGGCCGTTGGATCTCGCTGGGCGCGTGGGTGTGCTTTGGAGTGCTGTGTGTCGTGTGGTTAGTCCGCACGCGCCGCGCGCGGTCTGCGATCCCGGCTGTGTGATGCATGCCCAGATGGCGATGAGTCAGTTAGGGGAAACAGGGTCTCAGGGGAGGCACGAAGAACATCCCCCTCAGCCCTGCGGGCCCGCCCCCTTCGAAGGGGGACGCAGAGCGCGTGCCCTTCGGGCCGCGTGTTTTGGTGGCCCACAGCTCCTGTGTAGCCATTGGATGCCGGATTTGTCCACAAACAGTGTGTTGCGTGTGTCCCCCTTTGAAGGGGGTGTAGGGGGATGTTCTTCTCTTCGTTTCTTCCGCCGGAGAAGGCGCCCTATCTCGGCCAGCCGGGACGCGATGCTAAAACGGCGTGTCGTCTTCTTCGTAGGCTTCTTCGGAATCGAAGGGCGCACCCACGGCGCTGGGAGGAGGCGCATAGGACGGTGCCTCACCCGTCTGCGCGGGATCCTTGAAGCGCTGGATGTTGCGGTCGAACATCAGGTCCAGCTTGCCCGTAGGCCCATTGCGCTGCTTCGCGATATTTACGTGGATGAGGTTCTCGTGCGCGGGCTGCTCTTCCTCGTCATCGCCGCCGCCCCGCTTGTACGCGGGCGGGCGCGACAACATGAGCACCACGTCGGCGTCCTGCTCGATGGCGCCGGACTCGCGCAGGTGCGAGAGCTTGGGCGCGCCGGTATCGTCTTTCTCTGCCTCGCGGCTCAACTGCGAAAGCGCGATCACGGGAACACGCAATTCGCGGGCAATCCCCTTGACTGATCGCGATATCTCCGCGATCTCGGTTTGCCTGCTTTCCGTGCGGCCCGGTGCGCGCATGAGCTGCAGGTAGTCGATGATGAGCAGGTCCACGCCGTGCTGCGCCGCGTGCCGCCGCGCCTTCGAGCGCAACTCGAGGATGCTGATGTTCGGCGTGTCGTCGATGTAAATGGGCGCGGCATTCAGTTTGCCCGCGGCCAACTGAAGTTTCGGGAACTCGGACTTCGCGAGAAAGCCCGTGCGCAGGCGCTTCGAGTCGATCTGCCCCTCCATGCAGAGCAGGCGCTGTACCAACTGCTCCTTGGACATTTCCAGGCTGAACACCAGCACCGATTTCTTCTCGCGGATCGCGGCGTTGCTCGCGATGTTCAGCGCGAAGGCCGTCTTCCCCACCGAAGGCCGCGCCGCCAGGATGATCATGTCCGACTTCTGAAAACCTGACAGCAGCTCGTCGAGGCGGTGGAACCCCGAAGGCAGTCCCGTGTAGCCGGTGTGGGATTTGATGATGGCTTCGATGCGGTCGATGGCCTCGGGAATGAGGTCCACGACCTTGAAGATAGGATTGAGCTGACGCGTCTCCGAGATGGAGAA
>JADLCA010000233.1 GCA_020847495.1 Candidatus Hydrogenedentota bacterium
CGCGGCCAGAAGATCTGGCTGACCTCCTGCATCGCTCCCGTCAGCGGCTGCGCCCATCCCGTGAACACGCCGGTCGATAAATCGTAGGTCGCTCCGTCCATGATGCACATGAAGCGGCGCTTATCGTCCGGATAGCGGATGACCATCCGGTGCGGCACACCTACCTTCTCCATCGAGAAGCGATAGCCGAAGAGTGACATCGACGCGGGTTCGGACTCTCGGTAACGACCAGCCGCAGTTTCCACGACGCTCGCGCCGCCCGACTCGAAGTAGCGCTCAGGGGGGTACTCCTGCGAGCAATCGATCTCGCAGACCAAGCGCCCGGAAGGACGCGCCACCGCCGGTTCCGCCGCGGCGTTTACCGCCAGCGTCAAGCCCAATCCTGCTCCTGCGGTCCACCCCAGAAATCCCCGTCGAGTCATTTCGTGCGCCACAACGTGCTCCACCTTTCCGGTTGAAAACGCCACAACTCAAGATATGGTAATAGCATATCATCGAGCGCCTGCTTTTGGCAGGCCGAAGGAATTGGGCTTGACGAAATTCGTTTAGGACTATTATAATAGATTTAGGCTAAGTGATCCGTAACTCGCGAGCCAGCATAAAAGGAGTTCAGCACGATGGCCAAACGCGGCAGGCGCCCCGGCCAAAACAACGACCTCTCCGAGATGGAACTCGACATCATGGGGATTGTCTGGCGGCTGGGGGAGTGCACCTCGCCCCAGATCATTCAGGAGTACTGCGCGAAGCGCCCACTCGCGGAGACTACGATTCGCACGGTCCTCTCAAATCTACGAAAGAAAGGGTATCTCGAACTGGTGCCCACAACTGCCGCCGCCTACGTCTATCGCGGCGCCGTCAGCCGGGAATCGATTGCCCGCCGCAATTTGCGCAAGCTTGTGGGTCGCCTTTTTGGAGGCTCGCCGAAAGAGGCCATTGCCTACCTCATCGAAGACGAGGATCTGGATGACGCCGAGATCAAGGCAATCCAAGACCTGATCGCCGCGAAGTGGGGAGGGGGGAACCATGGAGATTGATGGTTCTCTTTCGTGGGTCGGCGCGGCAATCGCCGAGGCCCCCGTGCTTGAACGACTAATCATGGCGAGCTTCGAACTCGCGTTGCTCGCTCCGGTGGTTTTTCTCTTCGACCGTCTGCTGCTGCGGCGGCGCCCCCGTGTCGTGGCGCTGCTGTGGACGGCCGTCATCGGCAATGCCGTACTCTCCTTGGCATTCGATGCCCCTCTCTCCTTCGCCTTGCTCAGGCTGCCGATTCCTCAGCAGGCCGTTCCGGCTGGCGGCGGTGGCCCGGAACTCGATTCGAGTCTCGTGGGAGATGTCGAGGGAAGCGGCGCTCTGGACGATGCACTCCATGATGCCGGGCAATCGTATCGCGTCCCGTCTTTGGGGCAAGTCGCCTATTGGCGGGCCATCCTCTCGGGGCCGGCACTGGCCGCGAGGGCACGTCCAGGCGCCACTTTGCTGAACGCATGGTTGTTGGGCGTGGGAACGCTCGCACTTCTTGCCCTTCGCGATCGGCTTCGGCTCTGGCGTCTCTTGCACAACGCGTCCGTTGCAGGGGCCGCCGTTCAGCGGGAAATCCACACGCTCGCAGGGGAACTGGGCATCCGGCGCGTGCCGCGGCTCGCCATTTGCCCTTCCCTCGATTCGCCGGCAATCGCCGGGGCGGTCCGGCCGGTCATTCTCGTACCGGAATGGTTGCTCGCATCCGGCAGTTCACAACGATTGCGCTGGGCATTGCGACATGAACTCATGCACGCGAAGATGGCCGACCCGATTGTGAATGCCCTGTCGCAACTCATGCGGATCCTGTTCTTCTTCCACCCTGCCGCGTGGTGGGCCGCCCGTCGCTGGAAAGAAGCCATGGAACTCGCCTGCGACCACGCCTTGCTCCGCTCCGAAGCGGATGTCCGAGATTACCTTGAGACGCTCCGCACCATGCTCTCCGACATTCGGTCCAGACGCAAGCTCCGTCTGAGCTGCGGTCTCTTCGCGGTCCGCAGCCAGTTGGGACGCCGCGTGGCCGCCCTCGTATGTATGCCGCCCCATGCGACACGCACAAGTCCCGCCGGCATTGGTGCGGTTCTCTGCTTCGCCTTGGCGGCACTGTGTATCGGCGGACACATTGCTCCCGCCGTGCAGGCAAACGCCTCTCACGTGTGGCCGGTGCGCGAGATCATGAAGTTTCCGGTGGACCGCTCCATGGGCACGCTGTACGTCCAACCCATGGGCGCCGTGGACGAACGGGCATGGGAAAACTGGGGCGAGGCTCAAGGCGCTGTGGATCTGCCGGATGCTGTGCTTGCACGTCTGGAACTGTCTCGCCAAGCGATGAAAGACCTCACGCCTCTCGACGCGCTCGGACGATATGACCTCCAATCAGTCGTGCTTGCCGGACGTCCAGATGATTGGAGCGAATTGCGTCATCTGGACCACCTGAGCTTTTGGGAACTGAAGTATCATCCACAACTGGGCTATGGAGGTTCCTCGGATGGCTCGCAGCGCGGTCCGGTCCCGCCGCCAAACGGTACGCTTCAGTTTCCTGAGGGACGTCCACTTGGGTACGTCTACGTTGGCGCGTTGTCGCGATGGGGCTCGGCAAAGAACTGGGAACCCTGGCAAGAAGCGCAAGGCGCCGTCGCCGTGCCTCGCGAGGGTTACGTGATCCGCCTCGAACTCTCGAACGAAGCCATGAACGATCTGTCCCCTCTTGCCGCACTGGACAAACATGATCTGCAGTCCATCACGTTTCAGCGAAAGCCCCGCAGTTGGGAAGATCTCGCCTATCTCGATGGGCTGACGTTCTGGGAACTCGAATACCATGCCAGCATGGGCTACGGAGGCGGCTTGCCGACGGGACGGTAGCTCGCGAAAGCGAGTGGGGGAGGATGCATGAGATGAACGCGCTCTCACGTTCCGCTTGCCGAATTCTCGCGTCACTCTCGGTTCTCGCTGTTTCACTGGCGGCCTGGGCAGACGCGATCACCGTGGATGGCAAACGTTATGAAAACGTCCTGGTGCGCGAGAGCCCCACGCGTTATTACTTCTGGGTTCCCGGCGAGGACAGGACCATCAGCATCTCAAAGGACCAAGCCAGTGAGGTCTCGTTCACGACAGACCTGGACGAGCGAAACAAACTGATCGAAGAATGGGCCGCGCATCAGCAGAATCAGAAATCCTGCAAGACATCCATCAATCCGTCACAGGCGGCCCCACCAGGGACCGAGCCCATCGTTATCAAGCCGCCCGATACGCCGTCGCCGGAGTTTCCCACAGCGGCTGTCGCTCCCGCGGAAGCGCTGCCAGTTTCTCCGGGCGCGGCGGATATCACGGCGCAGACCATCATCGGCGCGTATGCCCGCCTCCACGATTCCATTCACGGCATTACGGCCCACTACAACGAGACTGCCTCCTCGCACAACCAACTCCACGGACAATACGCGGGCGCTTCGGGCCAGGTGCAAGTCTGTCACGAGGGCGTATTCTCGCTGGATCTCAAGACAGGCCGCTATCTCCACGTCGACTACCAGTGGAGGCCGCGAGAGGGGCAAACGAGAAGTGGGGCGCAATTCATTGTCAAGTATTGGGACGGCGATTCCTTCTATCAATACAGTGCAGGAAAGAAACCGAGAGGCACGATCGACCGGCCGGGCGGGCCTATTGCGCGCGAGGCCAAGGCCCACCCGCTCATGTCGATGTGCCGCAATTTTCCGGGCGGCGTCCTGATGGGTTATCCCATTCAGGCTGAACTGCGCTTCGACCGGTTTCTGGCGAGTGCCCCACTTGTGCTGCATCCGCAGACCTACGCGGTCGGAAATCTCCAATGCCGGGTTATCGAGGCGGACACACGCTTTGGCCACGTTACGGGCTGGTTTGCGCCCGATTGCGGCTACAGTCTCGTCCAATACACCATCCTGCAAGGCGCGGGTAATACCTACCGCAACGCCGCCATTAAAGTCGCCATTGGAGACATGCAGCAGGTGAACGGACTCTGGCTGCCGAAGTCGGGCCGCATCACGGAAGATTGGCGCATGCTCGACGGTGGCTTCATCCTGCGCGACACCACGGCGCGCCTCGAATCATTGGTCATCAATCCCAATTTCGAGGCGGACCGCACCTTTGATCTCGCCCAGTATGTTCCCAATGGCTCCATCTGGACGTGTCTCGATAATCAGAAAGTCCCGCTCCAGTTCGTGAATGGCCAATTTGTCCAGGCGCGGTAGCCGTTTACGCCACGGAACCCAAGATCGTCAGGCGCGGTCTTCGGCGTTCCGATTACCCGCCGCTGAACGGTCCGCAACCAGTCCCGCGCATGCTTCCATATCCCTCGGATGCACAATGTCGTATCCGATCGCTTCCCACCGCGGATCCTCCGGGTCCAAACCAAGGGACTCGATGTATCCGCGCTCCGCGATGAAACACTTGCCATGGGCGGAGAGGAGATAGCCTCCTTGCGCCTCGAGGTGGGCACGTGCCTCCTCGTGCGTTTTGCACCAGTTGTGCCAGAATGCACTCGAACCGGGCGGACACCACAGCACATCCGCCGCGTCCTTGAGATTCTTCCACGCAACGTAGCCATGCTCGCGCGCAACAACCGCCAAGGCATGCTTGCGCTGAATCGCATCGCGATTCGCGAGGATCTCGCCGGGGCTTTGCTCGCGAAACGGCGCGATGCGCCGGAAGCGTTCCGCGGCGCGTGCGGCATCCAGCGCTTGCTCCGAATTCAGGTCTTTGAGCAGGAGAGAGGCTTCACGTTTGCAGTCTTCGAGGGAAGGAATTGGACGCGCCATGAGATACGTTCCTTTGCTTGTACGGTGGACTCAATCCGCATTGTCCACAAAGGAATCCTCTCAGCGACACACACAATGATTCGGGAGTGATACCATCTTTCGCGGATATGGCGCCTCCCAGCACCGCAGGCAGTCTAGCGCACACGAGCGGCGCGGCGCAAACGCGGGGAAGTCAATCGCATCAAAGCTACCCGTTCCGCTACCGCCACAAAGCCCCTCTGGTATCGCCTCTCTTTGGGAGCTATCCCGGATTTCTCACACGCGCAAGATATGCAATCCTTGGGTGTGACAGCATGAACAATCCTTCTGCAAAGCGCCGCCCTTGGCTGCCACGCTCGGCGAGCGAGGCAGTACCAGAATGCCGTCCTCTTCATTCTCGGTGTTCCTCTGCGAGTTCCGGGCCTCTGCGTTTGAGTTAATTGAAGACCATGGACAGGATGCCCATGCGACCTCTGTGTCTCTTTCTTGAATCGGTGTCATCGGTGAAATCGGAGGATAGCCACCTTCGTTTGGTTGCGGCTGTGCCGCGCTGCGCTTCGAGTATATTGGCCCTTCTGGCCACAAGAGGGTTATCGCATTGCGCCGGGCGCCTGGTGGCTGTCGAGCCTACTCGCGTTCGCCTTTCTCGGTTTTCATCTGCGCTCATCTGCGCCATCTGCGGACAATCGTCTTCTTTGGCTGCGGCTCAGTCGCGCCGTGCAATCTGCGGACGGTATGCCTTCACAATGGAACGCAAGAGACTCTAAGAGGGCCGCACATCGCGTCCTCTCTCCTTGCGCGTCCTGTCACTTCCGTCGCGGCTAATGCGCCCTTCCCAGCAGGTTGGCAAGCCGCAGTCCGATTTCGCCAAGCAACGACTCCTCAATCTCTTCGAGGTTGCAGAAATACCGCATGTTCATCCGCCGCAGTTGCTCTTCGCTCGCGGACTTTAAGATGACCACCTCATGCCCAATCCCCCGCCGCAACAACGCCAACTGCGCGCCGTACGTGCGCGACAGTTCCGTTTCCTCAAACTGCCGCATGCTCACGACCCGGCCCTCCGGCTCCACAAACAGGACTCTTGTTTGGCTGTGGCCTTTCCTTCACCTGATTGACACACCGACATTTAAGACACATACTTGTGATGAAGAAGTGGGGAGGGAGTAAAATGGTTACGCTGTTCCGAGCCTTGTCCCCCTTGGCCTTCGTGCTCTTTGCAGATGACAACGCTGCTCGCCTGGCCGACGATACCGTTTCCGTCCATTGCCTGACCAAGGACAAAGAGGTGATTCCGCTCTACTGGCAGTGTGGCCAACTCTGGACAACGAACGTCAAGCTGCCGGACCTAGTTCTGACCAACCGGGGCACGAATCCGGTCACGCCTGTCGAGGTGGAGGTCGTGGGGATGGCTGCGGGCCGGCAGGTGGCAGTGCAATACCTGGGCGAGGATCTCGAAGGCATCGTCGCGCAAACGAACCCGCAATTCATCGATAAGCTTGGCGAGGGCGCACTCGGGGACGTGATGGATCCCCGCCTGGCGGCTGGTTTCGGCACGATGGTGTTCGGAGATACCAAGCTCAGCCGCGGCGGCAGCGCCGGCACAGGTGAGAGCTGCATCATTCTGCTTTCCAACTGCCTGGTGTTTTCTTACACTGGCTTGGCGAAGGTGGATGATATTCGCATTACGCTGAGCGTCCGCGATGGGGCTGAGCAGAAGTCGATTCCGTGTCCAATCAACTTCACGCCCTACGAGACACAAGGCGCCTACATCTTTCCTCTGAAAGGCGACCTCTGCGTCTGCAATCTGCCGATGAATTTGACGCAACACCGGAAGGCGCTTTCGCAGGAGTTCGCGTTTGACGTGATGGACGCGGGCCCTATTGAGGATGGGCACGGCCCGTTCTTGCGTAGCGCGGATAAGCGGAAACTGTCTGACTATCCAATCTTCCACCGCGAGGTTGCTGCCGTTGGCGACGGCGCCGTGGCGGAAGTCGGAGCGGGATTCCCCGAAGCGCTTATGAGCAACCCTGCCGAATTTTCGGAAGAGCGATTCAAGGAACTGGGAAAGGATCTGGTCGAGAAGATCGGATACCAGAATTACCTCTCCGGCAACTATATCGTCATCGATCACGAAAACGGCGAGTTCAGTTTCTATGCTCACTTGAGCGAGAACACGATTCACGTAAAACCCGGCGACCGCGTGGGAAAAGGCGACGTGATTGCCTCCGTGGGCAATACCGGCCATTCCAGCGAACCCCACCTCCACTTTCAACTGATGGACGCGAAAGACTTCCTCACGGCAAACGGCCTCCCCGTGATGTTCACCGATCTGCCGCCCTCCGCCATCAACCAAAACTGCACCGCATCCAACTCCCTAATCGGCACCGACTACGTCATCCTGCGGATTGGCGAATAGGAGCTATCCAACATGACCGAAGAGCACGAAGCAGGTGGCATGGGCTTCCAGCCCATGGTTCGTGTGGAGAAGGTCACTGCTTCATCAGTCTGCACGCGTCAAGGCTCATACCTGCCTCATTGGACAAAGGGCGCGTCCATTTATTCCGTCGCGTTCCGACTGTGCGATTCGCTTCCCATAACTGTCGTCGAGAGTTGGGTCGCTGAACGTGACAACATCATCAAGACCGCCAAGCAGTTGAACCGGCCAGTCTCCCCCGAAGAGCACAAGAGACTCCAGTACTTATTCTCCGAAAAGGTCGACAAGTACATGGACGCTGGGCGAGGCGCATGCTGGATGAGGCAGGACAAGATCGCAGCTATCGTCGCGGGCGCCTTGAAGCATTTTGACGGCCAACGGTATCACCTGTTGGCTTGGTGTGTGATGCCCAATCACGTGCACGCAGTGGTTCAACCCCTTCCCGGCCACGAGCTACCCGCCATCCTCCACTCCTGGAAGTCCTTCACGGCAAACCAAGCCAACAAGGCACTGCAACGCACGGGTACGTTTTGGCAGCCGGAGTATTACGACCATCTAATCCGTGATGAACAAGACCTGGCCCATTCCATTCAGTACGTCCTCGACAATCCCCTGCTTGCTGGCCTCACCCACTGGAAATGGGTGGGTGGTCTGTGAGGTGGCATGGGCTTCCAGCCCATGGTTCTTCATCTTCACTCCCTACAAGACTGCCAGTCCACTTCTGCTCCCGCTCAAGGTATGAGGGATCCCGCTCAGGCCCGGGAGGAGAGTCTTCTGACACACAATCCACAAGCATGACGGATACGCGAAGGGACGGGCTCAAGAACTCGAAGAACCATGGGCTGGAAGCCCATGCCACCTCAAGGAGCCGCCTCAAGGAGCCGCCTCAGGCCCGACGATCCCCTGAATTTTAAGTGCTTCGTTTTGCAGCGCCCTCTGTCGCATTAGCGAGCGCGAGGCGTTAGCCACATAGCCTTTGGCAGTAACATGTTCTGAACCTCGTTTTGTAAGTCGCAGAAGAATAACTGCTTACAGTGTCGGTCTGCACAGGCCCTCAGAGCAGCCTCCTGCTCACCCGTTGGCATCCCCCTTGCTCTCTCCTTCTCTGACGGGCCGTTCACGGCCCGCGAATCTACGTGACTAACCTGCCCGCTGGCGCTGTGCGCGGCGCGGCGGAGAAGGAGGTTTTGGTTATGAGCAAGGTGATTGGTATCGACCTGGGTACGACGAACTCGTGTGTGGCGGTCATGGAGGGCGGGGAGCCCGCCGTCATCGCGAATGTGGAAGGCAGCCGGACAACGCCGTCGGTGGTGGCGTTCACGAAAGACGGTGAGCGGCTGGTCGGCGCCGCGGCGAAGCGGCAGGCGGTGACGAATCCGCAGAACACGGTGTTCTCGATCAAGCGGTTCATGGGACGCCGCCACGGCGAGGTGTCGGCGGAAGAGAAGCTGGTGCCGTACAAGGTGACCGGCGCGCGGGATGGCGACTGCCAGATCGAAGTGCAGGGCAAGTCGTACCGGCCACCCGAGATTTCCGCGATGATTTTGCAGAAGATGAAGGAGACGGCGGAGACGTATCTCGGCGAGAAGGTGACGAAGGCGGTCATCACGGTGCCGGCGTATTTCAATGACGCGCAGCGTCAGGCCACGAAGGACGCGGGCAAGATCGCGGGGCTCGACGTGCTCCGCATCATCAATGAGCCGACGGCGGCCGCGCTGGCCTATGGGTTGGATAAGAAGAAGAACGAGAAGGTCGCGGTGTACGACCTGGGCGGC